>DASPZT010000111.1:0-15172 GCA_035636135.1 Candidatus Limnocylindria bacterium
GGCCTCCACGCTCATGACAGCCTTCCAGTTGTCCCAGTCCTTGTTCTGGATGTCAAGCGTGATCGGGGAGCCGAGGGTCTTGCCGCCGCGCACGCCGGACACGATCCGAGCCGCGTCCTTCTCGATCTTCATCCGGCCCCCTCGGCCGTGGCCCCCCTGCCGGCGAGCCAGGTCGGGCGCCAGATCGGCGGCCGTCAGCGGCAGCCCGGCCGGCACGCCGTCGACGATGACCGTCAGCCGCTCGCCGTGAGACTCACCAGCCGTTAGAAACCGGAGCATGCGTGGGCCATAACATTACTGAACTGCGACCGAGATTCGGGCTCCGATAGTCCCGCGAGCGGCTCGGGCGCGTAACCCCGGACTCGGGCTATGGGCCCGCCGGCCGCCGGCGCGCCTCGATCTGGGCGAAGATCGCATTCCGGAACTGCTGGGGGTGGGGGATTTTCTGCAGCACCTCGCCGCTGTCGCGGCCGGCGGACTCGAGCTCGATGTCGCCGAATCCCCAGGTGCGGCCCCACAATCCCTGACGGGTGGTCAGGTCCTGGATCCGGTCGACCGCGATAGAGCGCGAGAAGCGGCCCACGATGCCCTCATTCAGGATGACCCGCTGGTCCGTCAGCACGTACTCGTGGGCGCGCCAGCGCCAGTAATAGAGGTTGAGCACCACGACGGCCAGGATCACCAGACCGAGCAGCACGAAGAGCCGCACCTCGGCCGTGGACGGCACGAGCAGGGCCACGATCATCAGAATGACCGCCCCCAGGATCGTCAGCAGGAAGGGCCGGAACACGACCACCCAGTGCTGCCGGGCGACCAGCACCAGGTGCTCACCGGGAAGCAGGTCTTCCCGCCTCATGGCCGCTGCACCAGAAGCGTAATGAGCGTGCCCAACACCAGGAAGGGTCCGTAGGGGATCGCCTGCCGCATCTTGCGGATCCGGGTGACCACCAGGAGGATAGCGACGAACCCACCCAGGAACACCCCCAGCAGGATGGCGCGCACCACCCGGAAGTCCGTGAGTCCGGTGGCCAGGCCGATGAAGAGCGCCAGCTTGATGTCGCCGATGCCCATCCCCTCCGGGCCGTAGATCAGGGTGGCCACCAGCACCAGCAGCGCGAAGACGGCCGCGGTGGCGACCCCGGCCACCGCGGCGGTGCGCCAGTCGGGGGCGGGCCAGCTAAGGGCCGGAGTCCAGGGGGTGATGAACGACAGGATCAGCGCCACGGCGCAGCCGGGGAGGATGACCAGGTCCAGGATCAGGCGGGTGTTGAGGTCAAAGGCGAACACCTGGACCAGGATCAGCACGTACACCGAGTCGATCAGCAGGAGCAGGCCGAACCCCAGCCGCCAGGCGAAGAGGAAGAAGAAAATCCCGGCCAGCGCGGGCTCGAGCCATTGCTGCCAGCCGGTGGGCTGGTAGACGATCGGCTCCTCCGGGCTGAGCCCCCGAGATTCGATGCCGGCCAGCCAGCGCGAGAACCGGTTGACCCCCACGCCGGCCGCGACGCCCAGCAGGCCCCAACCGACGGCGATCACCGCCGTCACGTCGTGGCACTCCCCAGGACGGCCCGCTCGAGGGCCGCCCGCATCGCGGCTTCGGGAGCCGGTCGCCCGGTCCAGATCTCGAAGGAGGCGAGCCCCTGGTAGAGGAGCATGGCCAGCCCATTGACGGCGCGGGCGCCGTGGTCGCGGGCCGCCCGGACGAGAGGAGTCAGGGGGGGATTGTAAAGCAGATCGAAGACGAAGTGATCGGCATTCAACCAGTCAGCCGGGAAGACCAGGCTGTGCCCGTCCAGGCCTACCGGGGTGGCATTCACGATCAGATCGACGCGGCCGACCACCAGCTTGAGGGAGCCAAAGGGCGTCGGCCCGCCGGCCTCCACGTTGAGGTCCCGGCAGAGACGCCGGGCCTGCTCCAGGTTGCGGGCGGCCACCCACACCCGCGAGGCCGTGGCCCGCAGCACATCCACGACGGCGCGGGCCGCCCCGCCGGCCCCCAGCACCAAGGCCGCCCGCCGGCGGGGGTCGTATCCAGCGTCCTCCAGCGCCTGGCCGAAACCGGTCCGGTCGGTGTTCCACCCCACCAGCACCTGCCCCCGGTGGCTGAGGGTGTTCACCGCGCCCAGCTGCTGAGCGTCCGGCCCCAGGCCGTCGAGCAGGCTGGCCACCGTGATCTTGTGCGGGATGGTGACGTTGGCACCCAGCACCTCCGGATCGCGGCGAATCTCATCCAGCACCTGGGGAAGGGCCGCCGCCGACACTTGGCGCGGCTGGTAGACGGCCGCGATCCCGGCCGCCTCGAAGCCGGCATTCTGAAAGGCCGCCGACAGGGAGTGCCCGACCGGATCGCCGAGCAGCAGCACGCGGCTGCCTGCCCGAGCCTGGTCAGGAGAGGCCGTACTGCTTGAGGAGCCGACCGAACTCCTCGAGGGTGCGGGCGTAATGGTTGTGGCCCTGCGGATCGGAAAGATAATAGAGGTAGTCCGTCTGGGCGGGGTTGAGGGCGGCGTCAAGGGCCTTGGTCCCCGGGTTGGCGATCGGTCCGGGTGGCAGGCCGAGATGCAGATAGGTGTTGTAGGGCGAATCGATCTTCCGGTCGTTCACCGTGACCGTCGATTGCCAGACACCCTTGGCGTACAGCACGGTGGCGTCGATCTGCAGCAACATGCCCTGGGCCAGCCGGTTGTAGATGACGCTGGCCACCTTCCCCCGGTCGTCGTCGAACCGCGCCTCGCGCTCGATCAGCGATGCCATGGTAACGATCTGGAGGGGGCTGAGCTTTCGCTGGGCGGCCTGGGCCTGGCGGGTGTCGGTCCAGACCTTCCCGAACTGGGTCAGCTGGAGGGTGATCAGGTCTTTGGAGGTCGCGTTCTTGGGGACCAGGTAGGTATCGGGGAACAGGAAGCCTTCCAGGCTAGCCCCCGCCGACCGGCCCTTCAGGAACGCGAACTGGTCGTCGAAGGTGCTGCCGCTGGTGAGCGCGATGTACTCGGAGCCCTTGATGACGCCGCCCGTGTCCAGCCGCTTGGCGGTCTTCTGGATGGTGTACCCCTCTGGGATGGTCACGAAGATCTCGTCGGGCACGGCCTTCTGCATGGCCAGCAGGAGCTGCTCCATGTTCCAGTTGTGATCCATCTGGTAGGCGCCTGCTTCGACGCTGCGATCCAGGTGGCGGTAGCGGGCATACCAGTCGAACACCAGCTCGCTGTCGACCAGGCCGGCCTGGTGCAGGATGGTGGCTGTCTCGTGAAAGGTGGCACCCAGGGGAACCACCACCCGGACCTTGCCGGTCCCGGGGTTGGCCGGGGTGTGAATCTGGTGGTCGACGTACACATACGCCGCCGCTGCCGGGAGCACCAGGGCGAAGGGGATCAGCACCAGCAGGAAGAAGCCGGCACCGAGACAGGACCGGCAGCCGCGCCGCTTCCGCCGACCGGGTGGCGGCTGCCTCAGGCGCGACCCCGGTTAGTTGCGATGGGCGCCATCCTCGTCATCGTCCTCGTCTGCCTCTTCGTACTCCTCGAGCTGCGAGATCACTCGCTCGTGCTCGTCCTCGTCGAGCGTGACCAGGGACTCCCCCTCCCGGCGGAGGACCAGCACGCGGTCGGCATCGGCTTCCGCCTGGAGCACGTAATACGTCTGTCCCTCGATCTCGGCCACGTCGTAGACCAGGTAGGTTTCCTCTTCGCCCGTGATTTCGTTGACCAGCTCGATGGTCTCCAGCTCGCCGTCGGCCTCGGGCTCCTCGATCATGTCAGCCTCCTGACCCCCGACTTCCCCGGTAGTCGAGATAACTCTGCAACAGCAGGGCCGCCGCCATCCGGTCGACATCCGCCCGCCGTTGCCGGCGGCGCTTTCCCTGGGCGACCAGGTATCGCTCCGCAGCCACCGTGGTCAGGCGTTCGTCCCAGTATTCCACGGGCCGCCCGATGGCGCGCGCCAGTTGGGTGCCAAACTCCTGGGCGGCGGCCGCCGCCGCGTCCAGCCTACCATCCATCAGCCGGGGCAACCCGATCACGACTCGCTCCACCTCATGCTCCGCCACCAGGGTCCGTAGGGCTGCCATATCCTCCGCCGCCGATCGGCGGGTCAGGACGCTGAGCGGCGAGGCGATCACGCCCGAGGGGTCGCTGAGGGCCAGGCCGATTCGGACCGTGCCCGGGTCGATGCCGAGCACTCGACCTGTCATCAGGGGGTAGGCGGACGGGCCGTGCGATTCACGCAGGTCACGACGCGAAGCCGCCGGTCGCCTCCTGGACCTTGACCACGATGCGGGACGCGAAGAACGGCAGCCAGGGCAGCGGCAGGTCCTGGCGGACGTTGACGTCGACCACGCTGGGCAACCCGGACAGCAGCGGGCGGGCGCTGTTCGGGCTCCGGCCTTTCAGGCGGGCGCGGATGTCGGCCAGCGAGAAGACCGGCCGCACAAAGCCGCGGGCGTGTCCGGTCAGGGTCACTTTTCCGTCGGCGCTCGCGGACACCACCTCGTAACTCGTGTTGACGGGTTGGTCGCTGAGCTGCTGACCCGCCGGGACTTTCGCTTGCAGGGCGTGCTGAATCAGCTGCCGGACGGCCGCATCGTTGAAGGCGGTGGCCTTCCCGGTCACCGTCATGGTGACGTTGAAGGTGGGCGTCGCAGCCGGCAGCTCATCGCCCACATGGTGGTCCATGGTCGCCGTGTGGTCGATGGCGAGCGATTCCTGGACCAGGTGCAGGCTGCCCGTCTTCTGGTTCAGCTCCGACTGGACCTTCGGGTTCAGGATGTCGAGCAGCGCCTGGCTGGCGGTCGCGCCATCGGCGTCGGAGATCACGGTCGCGGTTCGGGCGTCCGCGCCCCCACCGATGGGGCTGGGGTTATCGACGGTCAGGTCCGGCGGCTTCTGGTCGATCTGCTTCACGGTATGGGCGTCCGCGTTGCCACCCTGGCCAGGCTGGGCGGCCGTGACGCCGACCGAGGCGGAACCTTTGAGGGGAACGTGCAGGTCTTTGTCGGTGGTGTAGCTCTTTGAGCCATCGCTGGTCCGGACCACAACTCCCTTGGGGATGTCGACATAGGGGGAGCAGAAGACGAAACAGTTGTAGGTGAACGTCACCGATCCGGTGGCCGGGGCGGCCGGAATCGCCTTCTGGCCGGTCGCGGTGCCCTGGGCCTGCTGGGACTCGGTCACCGTAAACGCCTGGGTCGTGAACTGGCTGGCGAATGCTGCGTTGGTGCCCGGGGCGCCGGCCAGCTGGACGTCGGCGTCCAGCTTGGTCCCCTGGACGGCAATGGTCACGGTGGCGGCCGGCAGGTACAGGATCCCGGCCAGGAACGCGACCGCGGCCAGTACTGCCGCGCCCACGTAGAGCGGACGTCGATGTTGCTGCAGGCGCTCTCGAAGACGCGGGACCCGAAGCAGGGGCACCCCGCTGAACGGCATCCTCCGGGGCGGCGCGGACAGAACCGGGCGCGAGCTCACCGCCTCGAACTCTGGGACGGAGGAGACGGGTTCGACCTCCTCTGGCGCTGCCTCTTCAGCGGCCACCACCGCGCCCGGCTGGAGCATTTCCAGCCCCCGGTCGACGGCCTGGACGCTGGCGTAGGTGGGAAAGCCCGATTCCAGGGACAATGCCTGCAGGCGGGTCTCGCTGCTGACCACGCTCACCTGGAGGCGATAAGCCTGGGCGTACTTCTTCAGCAGCCGGAAGCTCATCGGGCTGTGGAGCGCTCGAGCACCGTCGGGAAGGACCAGAGTGACCGCCTGCTCCCCCTGCAGCTCGCGGAGGCGATCGACGACGTCGGTGACCTCCTCGTCGGGCTCAACGTAGACAAGTTTGGCGAGGGTCTTCATATTTGTTGAGAACCAATACCGCACAACGGCCAGTGCCGTCGACCAGTTACGGTATCACACTTGATTTGCCGCGCCCAGTGGCATATGGCGACTCAGCGTTACACCTTCATCGCCTTCAGGACCCGGCGCATGACGCCATACATGGCCCCTTCATCTCCGCTGCCCTGGCGGATGGCGTGGTGGGCCAGGCCCATGGGGGTGATGTCCTGCTGGTCGAGGAGCAGCCCGGTGGAGTCGTAGACCCCCTGGACGTCCGCCGGGCGCAGGACGGAAATCGCGGGCGGGCGCGTAAACGGGAGCTCTCCCACCCAGCCGAAGCCGGTCAGAGCCTCCTGCACCTCCGGCAATGCGCTGCCCCCGCCCGCCAGGTAGATGGCGGCTGGCAGCCGGTCCCCTTTGGCCATCTCCTGCAGGGTGATGGCCACGCCTTCGGTCAGCACCTCGGCGTCCTGGGCAAGGATGCGGTGCACCTGGGTGGCCTGCCCATCGGGTAGCTCGCCACGAGAGTGGCGCAGCTTGACGGCCTCCGCATCGGCGAACGAGATGCCGAGCTTGCCGGCCAGCTTCTTGGTAAACACCCGACCGCCGATGGGAAACATCCGGGTGGCCTCGATCCCACCGTTCCGGATGAGGGCCACGTCCGTGGTGCCGCCCCCGATGTCGACGAAGATGCCGCCGGACTCGTAGATCTCATCGCTGGCGACGCAGCGCGCCATCGCATACGGCTCGGCGACGGTGGCCACCAGCTCCAGGTCGAGTTCGGCCGCGATGGTTTGCAGCGCACCCAGGTGGGTCAGCGGGGCGAACGTGTTGAACACGGTGACCACCATTTGGCGGCCCTGGAAGTCCAGCGGGTTGGTCACCGGGAACCCGTCGACCCGCACGCCGGTGATGGCGGAGTTGATCAACTTGACGTTGACATCCGGCACGCCCAGCTCCTGGCTCATCAGGTGGCCGGCCTCGCGCAGCGCCCGTTTCTGCACGACCTGGAGGGTTTGTTGGAGCTCCGCCTCGTTGATCTTCATCGTGGGATCGGCGCGGGGCACGGTTACCGAGGTGCTGAAGCCCTTGACCTGCTCACCGGCGATCCCGATCACGCCCTGGCCCGGGATGGTGTCGCACATGTCCTCCGCCCGGGACATCGCTTTCTCGCAGCTCTCGATGATGCTCTGGATGTCCGACGGCACGCCGGCCTGCATGTCGGTAAAGACCTGGCGCTCGCGGGAGGCGCCCAGGACGATGCCGTTCTTCCCATCGCGCCGGACCACCAGCGCCTTGATGTACTCGGTGCCGATGTCGAGCGCCGTGTAGAGGTTGGCATACTCGGCCCCCCGCCGGATCCGCTTCAGCCGGGTGCCCAGACCCAGGGGCATCAGCCCGCTCCGACCCGGGCGCGCACGTACTCCTGCACGCCCCGAAATCCGTCTGCGATGCGGGTGGGATCGATGCCGCCGCCCTGGCCCACGGGGCCTCGGCCTCCGCCCTTGCCCCCGGCGGCTTTGATGAACGCCTTCACGACCTCGCTGGCCGGGAACCGATCGGCGATGGTCGGCCCGACCTTCACGGCAAAGGTTCGGCCGGCTACGACGACGGCCAGGGCCTGGCCGTTCGCCTGTCCCAGCGCGTGGTCCGCGAACAGTAGGAGGTCCTTCTCGCCAGGGTCCACCTGTTGGAGGAAGAGGGTGACCCCGTCGACGCGGGCCTTCTCGATCTGGGCGGTCCCACCCGCGGCCAGCCTCGACCTCAGCTGATCGGCCTCCTTCTCCAGCCGCCTGAGCTCGGCCTGCAACGCCTCCACCTTGATGGGCAATTCGGCCGGCGTCCCCTTCAGCCGGTCACCAAGCTTCGCCAAAACATCCTCATACATCCGCACCTGGTCCTCGGCGGGTCGACCGGCCCGCATCTCAATCCGGCGGACACCGGCGCCGATGCTGCGGTCACCGGAGAGCAGCGCCATTCCGATCTCGCCCGAGCGCTCGACATGGGTGCCCCCGCAGAGCTCCCGCGCCCAATCACCGAAGGAGACGACGCGCACCGTGTCCCCGTACTTCTCATCGAAGAGGGCGACGGCGCCGGTCGCGATCGCCTGCTCCAGGGGCAACACGTCGACGCGGCGGACCAGGTCGGCGCGGATCTTCTCGTTGAGCAGGCCTGTCACCCGCTCGAGCTCATCGCGAGTCAGCGCCCGCGGGAACCGGAAGTCGAACGTGGCGTAGTCCGGCTGCACGGATGACCCGGCCTGGCTGGCCTGGTCGCCCAGCACGTCACGAAGGGCGCGATGCAGCAAATGCGTAGCCGAGTGATGCCGCGCCACCGCCTGGCGCCGGGTGGCATCGACCGCGGCGTGCACCCGATCGCCCACCTTGAGCTGCTCGGGACGCGTCGCCACCCGATGCCGGGTGGCATCGCCCTGCGGCTGGACGTCGGTGACGCTCGCCTTCTTCCCATCCCAGCTCAACCAGCCGGTATCGGCGGTCTGGCCGCCGCGCTCGGCGTAGAATGGCGTCTCTTCCAGAAAGACGTCCGCCTGGTCCGGCTCGCCGCTCACCGCAAAGACGTCCGTGATGGTGCTGTCGCCTTGCAGGCGGTCGTAGCCAATAAACCGAGTTGCCCGGCCAGCGATCGGCGCGGTGAATCCGCTGGGCGCAAGCCGGCTCCGATCGCGCTGACCCTGTATCAAGGCGTCCACCGCAGCCATGTCCACCCGCACCCCCTGCTCCTGGGCGAGCTCGGCCGTCAGCTCCACCGGGAAGCCCAGCGTGTCATGCAGGTAGAACACCTCGTCGGCACCGAGGGTTCCCCGCTCCAACAACCCCTGGAGGCGTTCGGTTCCCTGGCGCAGCGCCAGCGCGAACCGCTCTTCCTCTGCCAGCACGACGTCCTGAATCTCTGCCGCCTTGCTGCGGACCTCTGGATAGACCTTGCCCAGGAGCTTGGCCACGATCGGAACGCCGGAGGAAAGGCGGGCCGCTGGGCCCAGCCGGCGACCATGCACCATCGCTCGCCGGATCAACCGCCGCAGGACGTAGCCGCGTCCATCATTGGCAGGCATCACCCCATCCGCCAGGAGCGTGGTGCTGCCGCGGGCGTGATCGGCGAGGACGCGCAACGACGTGTCAGTCTCCGGGTTGCTGCCATACGGGTGACCCGTCTCCTGCGACCAATGCTGGATGAGCGGCTGGAAAAGGTCCGTTTCGAAAACGCCCGGGCGGTACCGGTTGACGACGGCCGTGATGCGCTCGAGGCCCATTCCCGTGTCGATGCCTTTGCGTTGCAGCGGCGTCCGGTTGCCGGCCGGGTCCCGGTTCCATTGCATGAAGACGAGGTTCCAGATCTCGAGGAACCGATCGCAGTGCTCGCAGTTTGGCCCGCAGTCTGGCCGGCCGCAGCTGTACTCCTCGCCCCAGTCGTAGTGGATCTCTGAATCGGGCCCGCACGGACCGGTCGGCCCGGCCGCCCAGAAGTTGTACTCGTCGCCGAACCGCCGCACGCGCTCCGCCGGAATCCCGGTCTTCTTGGTCCAGATCTCGAAGCTCTCGTCGTCATCGTTGTGGATGCCGGCCCACAAGCGACCCTCCTCGAGCCGAAGGTCCTTCGTCAGGAACTCGTAGGCGTACGGGATCGCTTTTTCCTTGAAGTAGTCACCGAACGAAAAGTTCCCGAGCATCTCGAAGAACGTCAGGTGGTGGCCGTCATGCCCGACGATATCGATGTCGACGGCTCGAAAGACCTTCTGACAGGTCGTCGCTCGCGGATATGGAGGCTGGCTCTGACCCAGGAAATAGGGCTTGAACTGCACCATGCCGGCGCTGGTGAACAGCAGCGTGGGATCGCCGAACGGAACCAGGGAGGAGCTTGGCAGCACCTTGTGATCCCGCTCCGCGAAGAAGTTGAGGAAACGCTGGCGGACCTCGGCGCTTGTCATAGTGTCAGGCGCGCGATCAGGCGCAGCCTAGGTGAATTCTAGTGGAGCCTTTGACCCAGCCCGATTCCGGCTCAGACCGAGGCGGCCGGGAGCTCGCGCTTCAGGTGCTCGACGGCCGCCCGCTGCAACCGGGAGACGTGCATCTGCGAGATACCGAGCCGCTTGGCCACCTCGGCCTGGGGCAGCTCGTCGACGAAGCGCAGGTACATGATCCGCCGCTCGCGCGGGGTGAGGTGGCTCATCGCCTTCTGCAGCAGGTTCTGCAGTTCGACCCGCTCCAGGTTCTCGTCCGTCTCCCCCAGCCGCTCATTCAGCTCCAGCCCTTCATCTTCGGCCCCGCGGCCGGTGGATTCGAAGGAGATGGTGCGCTGGGCGGGACTTGCCTCCATCGCCTCCAGGACCTCTTCGGGCGGCACCCCCAGCTCGGCCGCGACCTCGTTCACGGAGGGCGTCCGGCCCAGCCGGCCCTGCAGCCGCTCCTGGGCCTGGCCGGCCCGCTGCATCGTCTCCTGCAAGCGGCGGGGCACCTTGACCGCCCAGCTCTTGTCCCGGAAGTAGCGCTTGATTTCGCCCACGATGGTGGGGGTGGCAAAGGTGGAGAACTCCAGGTCACGGCCCGGCTCGAAGCGCTCGATGGCCTGCAGCAGCCCGATGTAGCCCACCTGCACGATGTCCTCCAGTGGCTCCCCGCGGTTCTGGAACTTGCGCGCCAAAAAGAGCACCAGGTTGTTGAAGAGATCGACCAGCTGCTGGCGGACGGCCGGATCCCTGGTTTGCTGGTACTGCTCGAACAGGCGACGGACCTGCTGGCGGCTCGGGCGGGTCGTGGACGCGCTCACTTTGGGAGTGGGCGTCAATCGATCAGGTATTTCACCATCCGCATGCGCATGCAGCCCTGGTCGTCCACCTGGTAGCGCAACTCGTCCACGAACAGGCGGATCATGTTCAGGCCGATGCCTTCATAGTCGAGTGACTCCTCTCGGGGCAGCCGCCGAACCGGCCGGACGGCCGGGGCGGGCGCCTGCTGGAGCTCGACCGCACGCGGAGGTGTACTGGTGATGTTGACTTCGAGCTTGCCTCGCTGGCCTTTGAACGTCAGCTTGAGCTGGCCGTTCCCGCGCCCCCACTGGTCGGTGGCGGCGGCCACCGCATTTTCACACGCCTGGGTGATGGCGATGTTCAGATCGTCAATCTCCGCCAGGGAGAACCCGACGACCGAGCCCAGGGCCCCGGCCGCCCGTTTGGCCACCACGATGTACTCCTCCTTCGCGGGCAGCTTCAGCTCCGTGATCTGGTGTGCCGTGTCCCTCATCCGGGTCTTGCTCCTTTCGCCGGCCGGCGCACTCGAGAGGCAAAGCCGTTGAGGCGCTCTCGGATCCGCGTTCCCAGGCTCGCCACCGTCTCGGCCGTCGCCGTCATCGCCCGGTCCGCGGCCATGAATTTGTCGTTGACCTCGCTGACCATATCATCGATCTGCTCCACGGTGTGCCGTACCTCGGGCAGCGCCCGGCGCGCCTCCTCGAGTACCACGCCCAGCGTCGCGTCCACCTTCCACAGGCTGCGGGAGACCCGAATCAGGACGTAGGACAGGATGACGCTGACCACGAAGAACCCGATGGCAGCCACCAGCACAGCCCATTCCCAGAGGTTTTGCACCCCACGCCTCCCGTCGGTCGCCTCGAGTGAGCGGATTATACACTCGCCTTTCTCTTACCTCCGCCGAAGGTGACCTAAACCCGGACACGCTTAAACCCCGGGATTTTGCCGGCGCGCCCAGCGCGTGCCACCCCACTGGGCCACCGTGAGCAGGACCAGGTCGTTGACCACATGAAGGTCCCCCGCCGCCAGCCCGGCCCCCACGCCCAGGGCGGCCAGTGCTTCCCCAGCCCCCACGGCCGCCACCGAAAGCCCGAGCCGAGCCAGGTAATTGGGTCGGCCTGGGCGTCCCAGGTAGGCCGCCTGGGTGCCGATCAGCGCGACCAGCAGCGCCAGGATGAATACGGGCGGAAAGGCGAGAGGCAACCCTCGCTACTGTAGCCGGTTGCTAGTCGTGATCGCCCTTGGCCGGCGACACGCCCGTGAAGTTCTGCGAGTTGGAGTGCTCGGGCGCCTGGCTGTGCACCACGGCCGGCGTGTCATCCGACTCGCCCGGCCGAGGCGGGACCGGGTCGTAGAGCACGGTCAGCCCCTGGAACACGATGCCCATGTGGCGGTTGTTGGTGTCCGACACCCGCACACCCGTCAGATGCGAACTGGGTGAGGCCGGGGTGGCCGAGATGGTCAGCATGTCGATGGTGCCCATGGCGCCACCCTGCGCCGCTTGGCCCTGGCCCTGCCACACCGGCACCGTGGACGAGCTCGACAGGGTGTGGGCGGTCCAGCTGACGCCGAACTCCCACTCCCGGATGTTGGCGCCCACCACCAGGGCGGTGTCCTTGGAGGTGCCGTCGCTATAGGTCAGGTGCACGGTGCCCACCGTCTGCCCGGCGAAGGCGCCGTCGGTCCATGAGGTATTGAGCAACAGGTAGACCGTCTGCGGCTTGGCATAGTTCATGCTCAGGCTGGCCGGGGCGTCCCCGTAGTGCAGCCAGTAGGCGTTGCCCAGGGTGAAGGGCACTCCAGTCGACGTCAGCAGGCTGGCCGGCGGGTTGACGTAAAACGTCGTCCGAGCCACCGTCGCCTGGGTGAGCGCCACCGGCGCATAGGCCGTGGTGCCGGTGGGCGGCGTGTGGCCGGCGGCGGCCGGGACCACCGAGCTGAGTCCAAGGGCCACGCCCACCAGCGGCGCACCGATCCAGCTCATCCGCATGGGGTTCACGCTCCTACGGTATGTTGCGTACCTTACGTGGGTCGTGGAAGGACGCTGACGTCGGTAACGAGGCGGCACAGGCGGCGTCACAATTTGCCGTCCCGTTCCGAGGTGTCACCCCGTCGATCTAGTCGCCAGAGCCCTCCCCATCGTTCTCGTCGTCGCCGAGGTGGCGATGTTTGCCAGCATGCCGGGGAGCGGTGCCGGTGAAGTTCTGCGAGTTGGAGTGCTCGGGTGCCTGGCTGTGCACGACCGCCGGCGTGTCATCCGACTCGCCCGGCCGAGGGATGACCGGGTCGTAGAGGACGGTCAGCCCCTGGAAGACGAGGCCCATGTGGCTGTTGTTGGTGTCCGACACCCGCACACCCGTTAGATGCGCACTGGGTGAGGTCGGGGTGGCCGAGATGGTCAGCATGTCGATGGTGCCCATGGCGCCGCCCTGCGCCGCCTGGCCCTGGCCCTGCCACACCGACACCGTGGACGAGCTCGACAGGGTATTGGCGGTCCAGCTGACGCCGTACTCCCATTCCCGGATGTTGGCGCCGACCACCAGGGTGGTGTCCTTGGAGGTGCCATCGCTGTAGGTCAGGTGCACGGTGCCCACCGTCTGCCCGGCGAAGGCGGCGTCGGTCCAGGTGGTGTTGATCAACAGGTACACCGCCAACGGCCTGTCATAGTTCATGGTCGCCGTAGCCGGGGCGTCCCCATAGTGCAGCCAAAAGGCGTTGCCCAGAGTGAAGGGCACCCCACCCGACGTCAGCAGGCTGGCCGGCGGGGTGACATAGAAGGTCGTGCGCGCCACCGTCGCCTGGCTGAGCGCCAGGGGCGCATAGACCGTGGTGGGCGCCGGCGCCGGCTGGGCGGTTTGCGCGGCGGCCGGGGCCATCGATCCGAGACCCAGGGCCACACCGGCAAACGTTCCGACAGCCCAACGCGCGCCGAGGAAGTTCACTGGGGCCCACTTTATGGGCGCGACCTTGCGTCTGGCATAGAGGCATCCGGGCCTTCCACGACGGGAGGGCACAGCGCCAGTTACGGGTTGGCTGCTTTGTTACGCGCCACGTTCCGGCCGCGCCCGCAGCTCCAGGCCCAGCTCTCGCAGCTGGGCAACGTCGACCGTGGCTGGGGCTCCGGTCATCGGCTCCTGCGCCTGCTGGTTCTTGGGGAAGGCGATCACGTCCCGGATAGTCTGCTCACCGGCGGCCAGCATCACCGCCCGGTCGATCCCGGGGGCGATGCCGCCGTGCGGGGGGGCGCCGTATTCGAACGCCTCCAGTAGGAAGCCAAACCGGCGAGCGGCCTCTTCTTTGGTCCAGCCGAGCTGGGCGAAAATCCGCTGCTGCAGCCCCGGGTCGTGGATTCGGATGCTGCCCGAGGCCAGCTCGATCCCGTTGAGCACCAGGTCGTAGCTGCGCGCCCGGACCCGGAGCGGGTCGGTCTCGATCAGGTCGACGTCGGCCGGGTGCGGCGCTGTAAAGGGATGATGCTCCGCCTCGATCTGGCCGGTTTCCTCGTTGCGGGCATACATGGGGAACTCGGTGATCCAGGCGAATTCGAAGGCGTCCGCAGGGATCAGGCTCTGGCGCTCCGCCACCGCCTTGCGGATGGCCCCCATCGCGCCGGCCGCCACCCGGGGCTGGTCCGCCACCGCCAGCACGAGGTCGCCCGGCCGGGCCTCGGTCGCCCCTTGCAGCGCGCCCAGCTCCTCGGCGGTGAAGAACTTGGTGATCGGCGACCGCCATTCCAGAGCCTCCTGGTACCAGAAGGCCAGCCCCTTCGCTTTCGCCGTCTTGGCCACCTCGGTCAAGGCGTCGATCTCTTTGCGACCGAGCGCCGAGCCGCCGGGCACCCGCAGCCCCCGAATGGCACCGCCCTGGGCCAGGGCCTGGCGGAACACCTGGAATCCCGTGCTCTGAAAATGCGGCGTCAGGTCGACCAGCTCCAGGCCATAGCGCAGGTCCGGTTTGTCCACGCCATACCGGAGCAGGGCATCGGCGTGCGTGACGCGGCGGAACGGGACCGGCACGGCGCGACCCAGGACGGTCTGCCAGACATAGGCGAAGCAGCGCTCGGTGACATCCAGCACGTCGTCTTCGGTGACGAATGACATCTCCAGGTCGAGCTGGGTGAACTCGTTCTGCCGGTCGGCTCGCAAGTCCTCATCGCGATAGCAGCGGGCGATCTGGAAGTACCGGTCGTAGCCCGCCACCATCAGGATCTGCTTGTACAGCTGCGGCGATTGGGGCAGCGCGTAGAAGCGGCCGAGGTTGACCCGGCTGGGCACCAGGTAATCGCGCGCGCCCTCCGGGGTGCTCCGAATCAGCACCGGGGTCTCGATCTCCAGGAAGCCCTCCCGGTCGAGGAAGTCCCTGATGGCCTTGACCATGCGGTGGCGAAGCTCCAGGTTGCGCGTCATCTCTATGCGGCGGAGATCCAGGTAGCGATAGCGCAGCCGCAGCGACTCATCCGCTTCGCTGCGTTCGTTCACCGGGAACGGGGGCGTCTTCGACCGGTTCAGGATCTCCAGCGCTTCGGCCTCCACCTCGATCTCTCCGGTCGGCAGCGTGGGGTTCTCGGCACCAGGAGGGCGGCGACGGACGGTGCCGT
>DASPZT010000112.1:0-4660 GCA_035636135.1 Candidatus Limnocylindria bacterium
CTGGAGCAGATTCTCCCGATGCGGGACGAGCTGCCCGCGCTGCGGCGCGTGATCATGCTCGACGGCGAGGCCCCCGACGGGGAAGGGTGGGTGATCTCCTGGAAGGCCGGGCTGGAGCGGGGTGACGGCTTCGGTCGGACCCGGCCCGGCCTAATGGCCAGCCGGTGGCAAGCCGTCGCGCCCCCAGACTTGGCCAGCCTGATCTACACCTCGGGTACGACTGGGACCCAGAAGGGCGTGATGCTGACCCATCGGAACCTGACCTGGACAGCCCAGGCGACCCTGGAGTGCCTGCCGGGTTCCACCGACGACCGGGTGCTGTCCTACCTGCCGCTCAGCCATGTCCTGGAGCGGGTGGTTAGCCACCTGCGCCAGCTGGCGACCGGCTGCCAGATCTACTTCTGCTCCAGCATCGACCAGGTGATGCCCATGACCCGCGAGGTCCACCCCACCTACTTCACTTCCGTTCCGCGGCTATGGGAAAAAATCTATGCCACCATCCGGGCCCGCATGGACCACGCCACCGGTCTGCGCCGGATCATCCGTGACTGGGCGCTGGTGGTCGCCGCCGGCAAGACGGCGGCCTACGAGCGCCGGGTGCAGCCCACGATCTGGGTCGGCTGGCAGTGGGCTCTTGCCGATCGGCTGGTTTATCGCAAGATCCGGGAGGCCCTCGGCTTCGACCAGATCCGGATCTGCGTCAGCGGATCGGCGCCGGTGTCGCCGGACATCCTGCGCTTCTTCTACGGCCTGGGCGTCGAGATCCTGGAAGGGTATGGCCTGACCGAGACCACGGCGCCGGTCACCGTGAACCGGCCGGGCCAGGCGCGCTTTGGAACGGTGGGGACCGCCCTTCCCGGGGAAGAGGTGCGGATCGCGGCCGACGGCGAGATCCTGGTTCGCGGTCCCAACGTGTTCCAGGGGTATTTCCGAGACCCGGTGGCCACCGCCGAAGCCCTGCACGACGGCTGGCTGCTCACGGGCGACGTGGGCGAGCTCGATGCCGACGGATACCTCAAGATCACCGATCGCAAGAAGGACCTGTTCAAGACCTCGGGTGGCAAGTATGTCGCGCCGGGGGCGATCGAGAACGTGCTGAGCGGGCGCGGCGGGATCGCCCAGGCCGTCGTGATCGGCGATGCCCGTCCGTTTGTGACGGCGCTGATCACGCTGGACCAGGAGGACGCCAGGCGAGGCCCGAATGATCCGCAGGTGAAGCAACGAGTTGATCAGGCCATCGCCGAGGTCAACCGGACGCTCTCGCACCCGGAACAGATCAAGAAGTGGAAGATCCTGGACGGCGAGTTCGTGGTTGGCGACGAGCTGACGCCCAAGATGTCGGTGCGGCGCAAGCGGATCTACGAGAAGTACAGGGCGCAGATCGAGGACCTGTACAGCGCCAGCGCTGGCTAGGATCGTAGGCCTTGGCTGCGTCGATCACCGCCAACCGCGAGGATAAGGGGGCGCGATGGCCGTCAAGCGTTCGCTTCCGTGGCCCGCGGCTCGAGCCGAAATACCCCCACCGTACCCTCCCCGCGAGGGGGAGGGAGAGCGCTCTGCTACCTGAGCCGAAGGAACGGGTTTTGGATCCGTTCTGTCCCAATCGTCGTGTTCGGACCGTGGCCAGGGTAGACGACGGTGTTGTCCGGCAACGTCATGAGGCCCGCATGAAGGCTGATGGCCAGCTGCTGGGGGCTGGACCCGGGCAGGTCGACCCGCCCGATCCGGCCCGCCATCAGCGTGTCGCCGGTGAACAGGTGATTGCCGACTTTGAAGCTGAGGCCACCCGGCGAGTGGCCGGGCGTGGCCAGCACCTCGAGCGTAAAGGTGCCGAAGGGGAGGCTGTCCCCGGTGACCAGGTACCGGTCGGCCGACTTCAGGTTGGCGGTGGCATCGGCCAGGTGCATCGCGGTGGGGGCCCCGGTGGCCGCTTTCAGCGCATCCTTGGCGCCCACGTGGCCGGGATGGGGGTGGGTGAAGACGATCCAGCGGACGGTGAGCGTGCCCATCTGCTGCTGGATCTTGGCGGGGTCGTCGCCGGGATCGATGACCACGGTCTCCCGGGTCTTGGTGCACGTAACCAGGTAGCAGTTGGTGTCCTTGGCCCCCACGTGGACCTTCTGGATGCCGAGCCGGGCCATGGTCAGAGGTTAGCCCGAAGGCGTGCGGGGTCGCCCGGTTGCTAGGCTGATAGGGCCCATGGCCGACGACCGCCAGCTCGTCACCTACACCTTCTTAAAGGTTGCTGGACCAGCCTTCGCCTGGCCGCCGGCCGAGCGGCGCGCCGCCACGGAGGAGCTGGCCGCCGTGCTGGACGAGCAGGCGGCGGCTGGGACGCTGCTGACCTACAGCACCGTCGGCTTGCGCGGCGACTGCGACCTAATGGTGTGGCAGGCTGGCGACAGCCCGGAAGCCCTCCAGGCCAGACAGTCCGCCTGGCGGGCGACGGCCCTGTGGCCGCAGCTCGGGATCGCCCACAGCTTCCTGGCCATGATGCGGCCCTCGCCCTACCTGCGAGGCCACCGCCATCCGGAGCAGGAAGGCCGGCGGCGCCAGCTCAAGCCATCCGGGAGCAAGTACCTGTTCGTGTATCCGATGGTGAAGAAGCGGGTCTGGTACCAGCTGCCCTTCGAGCGCCGCAAGGCCATGATGGTCGAGCACTTCGCCATCGGCCACCGGTATCCCCAGGTCAAGATCAACACCGCCTACTCCTTCGGGCTCGACGACCAGGAGTTCGTGGTCGCCTTCGAGTCCGACGAGCCGGCCGCCTTCCTGGACCTGGTCACCGAGCTGCGCGAGTCGCAGGCGAGCCGTTATACCGAGCGTGAGACGCCCATCTTCAGCTGTGTCCGGATGGCGCCCGCCCAGGCGCTCGAACTGGCGCTCGGCCTGCAGCGGCCAGCCGATGCGGCCATCCCTGAACTCGCGGAGCTGAGCCTGGCCGCGCCAGGATGAAAGTCCTCGACTCCAGCCGCCCGGCCGGCCGCGACGGCGCGGTCGAGAAGCCTCTGCCGTCGGTGGTGCGAGCCGCGCACCGCGAGCCGCTGGCGGCGACCCCGGTCTGGTTCATGCGGCAGGCGGGCCGCTCGCTGCCCGAGTACCGGGCGGTTCGCGAACGGTACGACATCCTGGCCATCTGCCAGTCGCCCGAGCTCTGCCTGGAGGTCACCCTGCAACCCATCCGGCGGCTGGGCGTGGACGCCGCCGTCCTGTTCGCCGACATCATGCTGCCGGTCATGTTTGGCCTGGGCGTCGGGGTGCGGCTGGTGGAGAACGTTGGTCCGGTGGTGGACGTGCCCATCCGCGAGGCGGCCGACCTCCGCCGCCTTCGCGCCCTGCCCGCCGAGGAGGCCGTCCCCTTCGTTCTGGAGACCATCCGGCTGCTCCGGCGAGCGCTCGAACCGGAGCGCGCCGTCATAGGTTTCGCCGGCGCCCCCTTCACCCTGGCCGGGTATCTGATCGAGGGCCGGCCGTCGCGCGACTTCCTGATCACCAAGGGCCTGATGCGGGGCTCACCCGACCTCTGGCACGGGCTGATGGAACGGCTGACGGCGATGGTCATCGACTACCTGCGCGCCCAGGTGGGCGCCGGGGCCGACATTGTCCAGCTGTTTGACAGCTGGGTCGGCTGCCTCTCGCCTCACGACTACCAGGCCCACGTGTATCCCTACACGGAGCGCATCTTCGACGCGCTGCGAGCGGACGGAATCCCGGCGATTCATTTCGGCACTGGCACGGCGGGCATTCTGCCGGCGATGGTGGCGGCGGGCGGGGATCTGATCGGGCTTGATTGGCGGGTGGACCTGGTGCAGACCTGGGAACAGGTGATCGGCCCCATGCGGGGCGTTCAAGGGAACCTTGACCCGTCGGTGCTGGTCAGCCCCTGGCCGGTGGTGGAGCAAGAGGCCCGGCGGATTCTCGATGGCGTCAACCACCGCCCGGGGCACATCTTCAACCTCGGCCACGGCGTGCTGCCCGAAACCCCAGTCGAACACCTCCAGCGACTCGTGGAGCTGGTCCACGGCACATGACCGGCCGTACCGCCGTTCTGGTGATGGCCTACGGCAGCCCCGATCGGCTGGAGGACGTGGAAGCCTACTTCACGGACATCCGGGGCGGCCGGCGACCATCCCCCGACGCGGTGGCCGAGCTCACCGAGCGCTACCGGCAGGTCGGGGTGCCGACCCCCCTGCTAGCCATTAGCCTCGAGGTCGGGCGACAGCTCGAGGCGCTGCTCGGACCCGGCTACCGGGTCCATGTGGGGATGAAGCACTGGACGCCGCGCATCGCCACCGCCGTGCAGCGGATCGTGGATGACGGCACCGACCGGCTGATCGGCATCGTGCTGGCGCCCCATTACTCGCGGATCAGCACCGGCGGCTACCGGGCCCAGGTCGACCGGGCGTTGGCCGCGGCTGGTGCTCACATCCCGCTCGACTTCGTGGACAGCTGGTTCGATCTGGAGGGGTACCTCCAGACCGTCGCCGAGAACGTCCACGAGCAAGCCATCAAATTCGCCGCGCCCGACGACGTCGTTGGCATCTTCACCGCGCACAGCCTGCCGGCGCGGATCCTGGATGAGGGCGACCCCTACCGCGACCAGCTCCTTTTTAGCGCCGCGGGGATTGCCAGGCGGGCCGGGATCCGGCGGTGGGAGTTC
>DASPZT010000113.1:0-5971 GCA_035636135.1 Candidatus Limnocylindria bacterium
CGTGCGCCTCCAGCGCCAGCTCCAGCTGGGCGGCCGCATCCTCCGGGTGTGCGAACGGGCGGCGGGGGAGTTTCAGGTCCGGCCGAGTCTCTTTCGCCGAGGCCACGTCGCAGAGCAAGGGCAGGATGGGGTGGTAGTAGGGGCTGGTGATCAGCTCCGCCTGGCCCCGCCGCTGGACGTCCTGGTACTTCCCCAGCACCCGATGCAGGAGGTCGAGCTGCGCCCGCAGGATCGGCTCCTTGTCCTCTTCGCTGAAGTCCCGCCCCTTGCCCACCAGATCCCGGAGCGTGGGATCGGTCTCCGCCTGGTGCGGGTCGATCCAGGACAGGTTGAACCAGACCTGCAGGTCCCGGACCTCGCTATCGGTGAACAGGCGGGCCAGCTCCGCGGAGGTCTTGGGCCACGCTTGCTCGCGCTTCTGGACCAGCTCCAGGTAGCGGGGCGCATCTCGGACCCGACGGAAGCTGGGCGATTCGGTCATCCAGCGAACCACGAAGGCCCGCTCTTCTTCGCTCAGCTCGTCGGCCCGCCGCCGGCTGAGATCGAGGTAGATGTCGGAGGCGTTGCCCGACCGGTAGTCCTCCAGCTGGTCGATCAGCGACGGCACCAGGTTGAACGTGACTTTGACCTGCGGATAGGCATCGAGCAGGGCCGCCATCCGGTAGTAGTCCTTGGCCGCGCGCAGCCGGACCCAGGGCAGCAGGAACGTGTTGCTCAGGTCATCTTTGTAATAGGGCTGGTGCATGTGCCAGACCAAAGCCACATGCAGGGGAGGCGCCACGGGGAGCTATCTTACCCCGAATCCACCGAATCGACCTTGCATCTTGGGCGCGGCTGCGGCCGATCCGGGCGTTGGCTCCTGTGCGCCTCGCTCACGTACCAACGGGTACGCTCGCTGCGGTGCTCGTCGCCGCCTTCGGCTCGGCTCGCCCCGCATCCCAATCTGCATCGTCCGATCGGTGGACTCGGGGTACCCCGTTACCCGGTTGACGCCCGCGCGGCCGGCGGCGCCATGTCCATCCGATACACGTAATGCAGGCGGGGCGAATACTCCACCGTCACGCGGTCCCCGGGGCTCATCGACTTGAACGCCGCGCGATTGATGCGGAATGCTTCCGCCCAGAGGCCGGGCGCCAGCGAGCGGCTGCCGGGCTGGATGGCCACGTGGTAGGAGTGGCCGAGCATGCCCAGGTCCCGGCGCAACCCCACCACCATGCCGCTCATGGTCGCCCGTCGGGCCAGCACGTCCATCAGGCCACGGAGGAGGACGGTGACGCCCAGGGGGATCAGGATACAGCCCATGGCCGCGATGAAAACCAGCAGAGAGGTTTCTTTGGAGGGGATGGGGCGGAGGACCAGCTGGGCAATGCGCGGCGTGACCGCCGCCACCGAGGTTACGCCCAGGGCCACCGAGGTGAACCCCGCCAGGGCGGCCGACCGGGGCGATTCCCCCCGGCTGACCGACCAGAGATGCCATTTCACCCGGGGCCGCATGGGCCGGCCGTCCGGGCCAACCGCGATCACCAGGTGGCCCCAGGGCAGGGAGCCACCGGCCAGGCGCAAGAGCAGGAGCGCGCCGAGCCCGATGCCGACCAGCGAGAGGTCGAACAAGGCAGTGGTGGACACCCGTAGGAACCTTCTGTATATGACGGGCTAGGCGGGGGCCTCTTGCAGGCCCCCGAATTCACCCTGAATTCACGCTCAGTGCAAACTGGGCCTGGGTTTGGGGCTCCTCCTCATGGCCCTCCTTTCCAACTTGCAACAGATGCGTAACCGGGTACCCGCGGGCCACCAGCTGGCGGGCGATAAACCGCCGGTGGCACCGAACCCAGAGGGTCTCCGACCACATGACCGCCGTGACCTGCCGCTGTGCCAGCTCTTCGAGCTGGGTCAGCCCGCGACGGAAGGCGGCGGTCGCCATCCACGCCTGGTAGCCTCCTGGTCGGAAGCCACCCAGGTCCTCCCCCAGCCAGACCAGTGTGATGCCGTACCGGGGCAAATCGGCTGTCAGCGCGTCCCGGTTGAATTGCGGGTTGCGCCGGGATCGCGGAAAGTGCCGGACGTCCGCCAGCTGGGTGATGCCGTGTTCGGCGAGCAACGCCACCAGCTGGTCGAGCGGCCGGGTGCCGTGCCCGACCGTAAACACTCTGCCCTTGATTGTCCCCTCCCCCATGGGGAGGGGGAGGAAGGGGGGGTGTTTATACGAAGGCGTCCATCGCGCGGAGGAAGTTCAGGTAGACGCGCTGCTGCTCGCGCAAGATGCCGAGCCCACCCAGCTCCCACCATTCGTCAGGGGTGAAGTAGGCCGATACCTCGGCCTGGCTTCCGGTCTTGGAGAACCACTGGATCAGGTGCAGGTTGTCCGACTGCAGCAGCCACTCGGCGATATCGAGCAGGTGGGGATCGCCGGTCAGTCGCGCCTTGTTGTAGACGTGATGCATCAGCCGAAAGATGCCCTGCTGGGCCTGGTTCCCCAGGAAGAAATCCATGCCCCCATCGCCCGCCCAGGTACAGCCATAGTCCGGCAACGGCATCTCATGGGCCGTGGGAAAGGCGGTGAGCGCCTCTGACGGCAGTAAGTAGTTCATCTTGTGCCGCTTGAAATCGGCGTGCATGGCGTGCATGAACGGGAAGATCCCGGAGTCGGCCCGATGATGCTCTCCGAAGGTCTCGAAGTCCCAGGCGAGGAAGGCGAGATCCCCCATCGATGAGCGCACCCACTCGGCATAGGTGTCGGCCATCAAGGGCCAGCTGCTCCACTCCCGGTTGGTGAAGCGATAACCGACGTCGTCGCTGAGCTCGTAGTGCCGGGTGAAGAGCCGCATGTCGTGGCCCGGGTACCGGTAGATGTGGTTGGCCTCCCGCCAGCCGAGCACCCAGGGGCGGCCGTCCATGACCGCGGCCTTGTAGCCGGCCTGCTGCAGCGCAAAGTAGACGTCGTTGGCCATGAACATCTCGGTGGTGTCGGTGATCGCGATGGGCTTCTGGAAGATCTCTTCCAGCTGGGCCTTGCTCCAGGCCATCCGCTCACTGAAGGTCTCGATGTCGAGATAGAAGATGAAGGAGTGGTACGGCTCTACATTGACCAGCTCCACGTTGGGGTGGCGCACCAGCCGTTGGAAACCCGTGAGGACGTCCGGCCCAAACAGCCGCATCTGGCGGATGATCGAAAACGAGAAGCCGAGCGAGATCTTCATTCCACCTTCCACCAGGGTCTGGAACATCTCGGTGGCCGGCCGGTAGCAATAGCGGGCGACCTTCTCGAAGTAGCGGCGATCCATGGCCTCGTCGAAGATCAGCGCGTCCATGGCTTCCGGCTTCATCCCGCGGGGGATCACCTGCGCCGGCAGCTTCACCCGGCGAGGCTGGTGGGCGACCATGTAGATGACCAGGGCGTTAGGCATGCTCGGTGGACTCCCTGCCTAGTGTCTCAGGGACGGAGGTGCTGGGGGGCGCACTCTGGGGGACGTCGGTGGACTCCCTGCCCAGTGTCTTTGGGACGGACGTGCTCGGGGGCGGACTCTCCGGGGCGGCAGTGCTGACCGGCACGCTCTGGAGCCCTTGGCGGAGCGCAATGAACTCCAGGCGCCGCAGGAGGATGTCGATCACCCGCTGCCAGGTGTACTCGCGAGCGGTCCGCTGGGCCGCGATCCGGAGGTTGCGGGTGCTCTCCGGGTGGTCCGCCAGCCAGGTGACATAGGCCACGATCTCGGACGCGTCCTCGGTCTCGATGACGATGGCGTTCTGGAACGGCTCGGCGTAGTCCTCGCCGGTGGCGCCCACGAAGGCGACGCCGCCAGAGGCCATCGCCTCGAGACCCACCAGTCCGAAGGGCTCATGCCCACTGTTGGCCAGGGTGGCCGTGGCCGAGGCGTACAGGGGAGGTAGCAGGTCGTCGGGGAGGAAGGCGGTGACGTTCCAGATGTCGGCGTCGGGATATTCCTTCACGATGCGGGCGAGGCCGGCCACATCGGACATCGTCTGCGACAGCTGGGCCACCCGCAGCCCCTGGTAGGCGGCGAACTCCAGCACCTCGCCGCCGAAGGGTTCCAGCCCTCCCCGCATGAGCAGCCGGGCGCGCACCCCCCGCTCCTTCAGGCGGGCCACCGCCGCCACCGCCTGGTGCCAGCGCTTGTCCGGGGAGAACCGGCCGATCTTGAAGAGGAAGGCGGGGGTGTCGACGGCGGCTCGGATGGCCCGCACCTGGAGCTGACTAACCTTGGCGATCATGGAGCCCGGGATGCCGTTCGGGATCACGATCGGGTTGACCCCCCAACGCCACATGATGTGCTTCATGTAGCGGCTGACGGTGGTGATGGTGGTCACGAAGCCGAGGGTGCCCCAGTTGATCCGATGGAACCCAAAATGGTTGTTGGCGTTCCAGAGGAGCAGGCAGCGATCACGGAGATCGTTGAAGTAGAGGGCGTCTGACAGGATGCTCATGAACTGGGTCAGGTGCCACTCCTCGCCCATCACCACCACGCTCCACCCCCGCGCCACGGCCGGACGGACGATCTCCCGGACCAGGTAATCGGGCAGGCTTCGGTTCAGGTCGGCAATCTTCGCCTCCTCCCCGCTGTACACCCCGAGTGGGAATCGCTGGCTCAGCCACTGCGACCACCGGTGCAGCGTGAGACGGCCATCGACCAGGTCCTGCTGGGCGGGCAGGGTGGGGTCGCCGATGAAGAAGAGATGGGTGCGATAGCCACGGTCAGCCAGCGCCCGGGACAGCTCCTTGACCCGCACCCCCAGCCCGCCGGCCTGCGAGTAGACGTCCGGACCCTCGAACGAGACGAGCACGAACAGCGTGCTTTCTGGTTCGAGCATCAGGCTGCCGCGGCGCTCAGGAGCCGGAGCGCGTCGGCATGCACTTTCGGAGAACCGGCGGCCAGCAGCGTGGAGCGGGTGGTCAGCCCGGACGAGAGGTCGTCCAGCGGCCCGCCCTCGAGCGTCGTCGCCAGCCCGCCGGCTTCGGAGAGGACCAGCAAGGGTCCGGCCAGGTCAAAGGTCCGGACGGGAAGCGGCGCCAGCTGCACGGCGATCCCGCCGGTAGCGGTATGGCACAGGTTGAGCGCGGCGGAGCCCAGGATACGGAGACGGTCCGCCCTGGCCAGGACGGCGCGCACCCGGTCGAGCGCGTCCAGCGGGTGCGGCGCGTCAACCTGGACGATGCCAAAGCGCCCATTCGACCAACCCCCCGCGGCGTGCAGGCGCGTCCTGTTGCGGAAGGCGCCCTGGCCCAGCTCGGCGGAGAACTCCTCCTGGCTCACGAGGTTCACGACGAAGGCGACGCGCACATCTTTCAGCCGGTCGCCGGCACTGACCGCCAGCGTGATGGCGTAATAGGGAACGCCGAACTTGGCATTCAAGCTGCCATCGAGGGGATCGACCAGCACCAGGTCCGAGCCGCCGAAGTCACGCGCGCCGAGCTCCTCGGAGAGCAGCCGGAACCGCAGACCGCTACGGTACGCTGTTTCCAGGTGGCGCAGGACGATCCCTTCGGCGATGGCGTCCAGATAGACGGTGCGGTCGCCGCCCACCCCGCGCCCCACCACTTCCTGGCCGCGGGGCGTGCCGACCAGGGGCGCAATACCGAGGCGGACTTCCGCGGCGATCCCACGAAAGATTGGAAGCCACGCTGATGGACTCACGGGCAATGGCACAGACGGCCGCGACGCCGTCGATTGGCTATCGTACTAAACCCGCCCTCCGAAGCCCGCAGGCGCGATGGCGGGCGTGGCTCGGCATCGTGGGGCTGGCGCTAGGAGTCAAGCTGCTGATCGTCCTGGCCGCCCTGGTCGCGTCCGGCCGGACGGCCGACCCGGCGACCACTGTGCTCCTCCAGTGGCGCCAGTGGGATGCCTCCCACTACCTCTACCTGGCGGGCCACGGCTATGCCACCACCGGCGACCTGCGCAACCTGATCGCGTTCTTTCCGCTCTATCCGGCCGCCATTGCCTTGCTGGGGTTG
>DASPZT010000114.1:0-4414 GCA_035636135.1 Candidatus Limnocylindria bacterium
CGCGTTTGGAAGGTGCAGAGATTGTGACTCCCTAAGACGTCGCGGCGGTCTTCCACTGCGGACATACCCCCTCCCCTTCCCTCCCCGCAAGGGGGAGGGAGAGTTTGATTCCGCGGGGGAGGGAGAATTTGATTTCCGCAAGGTGCGGAGATTGTGACTGGCTAGGATGTCGCGTCGGTCTTTTCCTGCGGATATACCCCCTCCCCATCCCTCCCCGCAAGGGGGAGGGAGAGTTTGATTCCGCGGGGGAGGGAGAATTTGATTTCCGCAAGGTGCGGAGATTGCGACTCCCAAAGACGTCGCGTCGGTCTTCTCCTGCGGACATACCCCCTCCCCTTCCCTCCCCGCAAGGAGGGAGTGTCAGGGTGGTGGGTCTTTAGAACTGCTTCGCCAGGCGCAGGATGCCCTGGACGTAGCGGCGGCTGCTTCGATAGATGCCGTGACGAATCGTCGCGCGGAATCCCTGGTAGTAAGCCGCCAGCGCGAGCGCCGGACTATGCAGCCGGTCCAGGTAGTACCGAAGTAACGCCGCGCCCATCTCGGCGTTGTCGTGGGGGTTGTAGAGGTTGACCCGCCGGTGGAGCAGGGCGGGTCCCGCCCAAGCCGCGGTGCTGGGCTCGACCTGCATCAGGCCGATGGCGCCGGTGCGGGACACTGCCTGCTGGTTCCACCCACTCTCCCAGTAGGCGACCGCCAGCACGAACCCCGGCCGAAGACCGTGATGGCGCGCCGCCTGGATCAACAGGAGCCGGGCGGTGCCGCGATCAAGCGGCGCGGCGCGTTCGCCGGCCAGGGCCGGCACCGGCATGGCCAGGGTGCCGAAAACGACCACGGACGCGATCACGGCACGCAGGCGCATGACGGGCTACAACGTGTCGGGCCCCGCCATCCTTTCGAATTGCACCGAGCGTGGCCGGCGATGCCAACTTAAACTGCCACCACGAAGCCCACATCGTCCGCCACCCAACGCTGGACCCTGATCGCCGCCGTGCTCGGATCGTCGGTCGTGTTCCTGGACTCGACCGTGGTCAACGTGGCGCTACCCCGTATCGGCCGCGAGCTGCCCAGCCATGTGTTCGGCGTGCTGGAGGGCCAGTCCTACGTCTACAACGGCTATCTGCTCACCCTGAGCGCGCTCTTAATCCTGGCCGGCGCCGCCAGCGACTTCTACGGCCGGCGCCGGATGTTCGGCATCGGCGTGGTGGCCTTCGGATTGATCTCGGCCCTCTGCGGGCTGGCCCCCAGCATGGAATGGCTGGTGGTGTTTCGAGTGCTGCAGGGCGCCGCCGGGGCCCTCCTCGTGCCCGGGTCGCTGTCGCTGATCTCGGCGGCCTTCAGCGGTGAAGAAGAAGGCCGGGCCATCGGCACCTGGTCGGCAGCCTCGGCTGCCACCACCCTCCTGGGACCGTTTGTGGGTGGGGTGCTGGTGGACACGATTTCCTGGCGGGTGGCTTTCCTGATCAATGTGCCCCTGGCCGTGGTCGCGCTGTACGCCGTCGTCCGCCACGTGCAAGAGAGCAAAGACCCGGATGCCTCGGGACACTTCGACTGGCTGGGCGCCACGGTGGTGGCCCTGGCCGTCGGCGGCCTCGCCTTCGGCGCTATCTCGGGGCAGCAGCGGGAATGGCGGGACCCCCTGGCCTACGTGTCGCTCGCCGTCGGGATCATCGCCCTGATCGCGTTGCCGGTCTACATGCTGCGCTCCCGGCATCCGTTGATCCCGCCATCCCTGTTCCGGTCGCGGACGTTCACGGTCACCAATATTTCGACGCTCCTGATTTATGGCGCGCTGTACGTGGTGGGCTACAACGCCGGCTTGTTCCAGCAGGGCATCCTCGGCTACACGGCGGCCGCGGCCGGGCTCGGCTTCATCCCGGGGTCGTTGCTCCTGGCTCTCATGTCGCGCCGGTTCGGCGCGCTGGCCGGCCGGTACGGGCCCCGGTGGTTCATGGCCGCAGGGGCGGCCATCATGGCTGTCGGCATCCTGTGGTTCGCCCGGATCCCGGTGACGAGCCAGGCGTGGGTCCTCCGGCCAGACCACCCAGCGAGCTTTCTTCCCCCGGCCTCGTACTGGATCGACATCTTCCCGGCGTCGGTGATCCTGGGCATTGGCCTATGCATGCTGGTGGCGCCGCTCACCACCGCGCTGATGACCTCGGTCCCGCCTCACAACGCCGGGCTGGCGTCGGCGATCAACAATGCCGTGTCGCGGGTGGGGCCGCAGCTGGTCGGCGCAGCCATCTTCGTGGTCGTCACGGCCACCTTCTACAGCAGCCTGGCCAGCCGGACCCACCTGGATGTGACCGCGCCCGGGGTGCGCCAGCAGATCAGCCCCCTCAACCGCCCCGGCGCGTCCGTCTCCTCCGACGACGTGGCGGCGGTTCGGCAGGCCTCAACCGAGGCGTTTCACCTGGCCATGATGGTCGCCGCGGGCCTGCTATTCGCGGGCGCGCTGATCAACGCCGTCGGCATCGAGTCCAGGCATCCCGCGGCCGCCCAGCCTGGTGGGCCGGTCAGCCCTGTCCCCCACACGCCACCCGTGATGGCTGGCGTGCACCACTGGGTGCATCGTCGACGATGACCGCTGACCCTCCAACAGAAGGGACACCCCCTCCCCGCTCGTGCCCTCAGGGGAGAGGGAGATCTTAACCCGGCTTGCAGTGCCGCGACAGGTACTATCGGTGGCCATGGTCGCCTTCAGTCGCCTGATCGTCCCCCAGCGCCCGCTCGACCTGTGGCTCACGCTGGGCCCCCTGGCGCGCGGCGGGACGGGCGATCCATCGGTGCAGCTGGACGGCGCCGAGATCTGGCGGGCCACCCGTACCCCAGCTGGGATCGCGACCCAGCGGTTACGACCGCGCGGCCAAGCCATCGAGGTGGAGGCCTGGGGACCGGGGGCCGAGTGGCTCCTCGAGCACGCGCCGGTGCTGCTGGGCGAGGACGACGACGATCGCGACTTCGCCCCCACCCATCCGATTCTTCGCGAGCTGCACCGGCAACATGCGGGGCTCCGACTGCTGCGCACCGAATCGGTCATGGAAACGCTGGTGCCCACCGTGCTCGAGCAGAAGGTCGCCGGCGTCGAAGCCCGGCACGCCTACCGCCGCCTGATCGGCAGCCTGGGCGAGGCCGCGCCCGGTCCAACGCCGCTGATAGTGCCGCCGTCCCCGCAGGTCTTGGCCAGCACCCCCTACTGGACCTTCCATGAGTTCGGGGTGGAGCGGCGCCGGGCCGAGGTGATCGTGATGGCCGCCCAACGCGCCAACCGCCTCGAGGCGCTGGTGGCCCTTCCGCGCGACGAGGCCTATCGGCGCCTGCAGTCGCTCCCCGGCATCGGGCCGTGGTCCGCGGCCGAGATCGGCGCCGTCGCCTTCGGCGACCCGGACGCGGTGTCAGTGGGCGACTACCATCTCCCCCATCTGGTCAGCTGGGTCCTGCTGCGCCAGCCGCGCGGGTCAGACCAGCTGATGCTGGAGTTGCTGGAGCCGTATCGTGGCCACCGGGCGCGGGTAATCCGGCTGCTGATGCTCAGTGGCCTCCAGCCGCCCCGCTACGGACCTCGCCTTCCGCTGCGGCGGATCGCCCGGCACTAACGCTCCCTGACGGCTGCCCCCTCCCCTACCCCTCCCCAGGGGGAGGGGACATTCAAAGCTCCACTGCCGCTCCCCAGGGGGAGGGGACATTAAAAGCTCCACTGCCGCTCCCCAGGGGGAGGGGACATTAAAAGCTCGGCTGCCGCTCCCGAGGGGAGGGGACATTCAAAGCTCCGCTGCGGCTCCCGAGGGGAGGGGAGATTCAAGACTTCTGCTTTTTCTCGGCTTCCTTGCGCGCCTTTTCGAAGCACGAGCGGCACATCCGAACCTGCGTCAGCGGACCCGGCTCGGCAAAGACGCGCCGGCCACAGTGCGCGCAGACGAATTCCTGCTTGCGCGGGCTCACGCCTCGACCCTCATTCCCCGGAGCCTTGGGTGGAGGAGCACGCCGACCACCTGTAGCCAGGGCGGGTCGGGATACGGGTTGCGGTCGATCTGCATCCCGAGCTTCTGCATGACGCCGATGGACGCCACATTCGTATAGGTAGTGCTGGCCACGATCCGGTCCAGCTTGAGCCGGGCGAAGGCGTGGTCGATCAAGGCCCGCCCGGCTTCGGTGGCGTAGCCGCGCCGTTGCTGCGACGGGGCGACGGCCCAGTAGAGGCCAAACGCGGTGGAGTTCAGGCGGCCTCCGTCATGGCTCGAGGAGCCAGCGAACGATGGCAGCTGGCCAAAGCCATCCAGGCAGGGCACAAATCCGCAGATCCCGATCAGCTGGTCCGACTGTCGCAGGCTGATCGCCCGATCGCCGTACGCCGGCTGGCGAAGTCGGTCGAGTTCGCTGTAGCTGAGCGTCGTCCACTCCAGCCAGCGCCGAACCT
>DASPZT010000115.1:0-4356 GCA_035636135.1 Candidatus Limnocylindria bacterium
GAATTCATCATCAGTACTCCGTCACCATGGTGGTTTCCGCGAGGAGGATGACCCCGTTTCCAGCCGCGTCACGGACGACCGGGATCCAGGGCTGGAAGAGGAACGAGATCTTGATCGTGACCGGGCAGTGGCAGGGCTGCGCCGGGTACTGGCTCGGATCATTCGGGATGACCGGGCTGTACCAGATGTAGCCGGTATTCGACGGCATGGTGGTCGACGCCGTGTCGGGAGTCGGGCACGCATTGTTCACGGCAGACCGCTGTGCGATGCAGGGATCCGCCTGCAGGTAGAAGCCGCCGCCCAGCTTGCTCTGGACCGCGGTCACCAGCGTGGCGCTGGTGGGGAGCGGGAAGTCGTAGGGAACGGTCGCCCGCGCGCCCTCCCGGGCGGCGTCCGAGATGCTGTTGTAGATGTAGACGGCCCGCCCCAGGTCGATGGTGCCCAGCAGGAGCAGGAAGAAGATGGGCGCCAGTACGGCGAATTCCACCATGGACTGGGCCCGGGACGGCTGCCGCTGCTGGCGGGCCATCAGTAGTCCGTCCTCATCGTGGCGAAGCTCCGCAGGGTGATCGAGCCGCCGAAAAGGCTGCCGATGAACGGCGTGATGAAGGTGAATTGATAGGTCGCCGTCACCGTGATCGGGTACTGGGTCGGAGGGCTGCACTGCGACGGGATGTTGAAGCAGGTCATCCGTCCGCCGGCGTCGGGAGAGACCGTCACGGTACTCACCGGGGTGGCCGATGGGATAGTGACCCCGATTCCCTGCAGCTCCTGGTTGAGCCGGACGAAGATGGCGCTATCGCCCGGGACCGGGCACGACGCCGACCCGGCACCGCCGCTACAGTCGGGGGCGATCCCGTAGTAGTGGCTCTGGGCCGCGTAGCGGGCGGCCTCGCGCACCGCGTTGGTGATGGAGATCTGGTAATAGAAGGCGCGGCCCAGGTCCAGGAAGCCCATCATCCCGATCACGAGGAATGGGACCATCACCGCCATCTCGGCGAGGGCCTGGCCGCGGCGTCGGCGATGATTTCTGTTCAATTTCATCTTTCCTGGCGGTCCCCAGCCGTGCCGCGCCGGGTCTGGCGCGCTACACTCCGCGGATGCGCGCCGACATGGCGAAGCAAGACTCAACAATGAATCCCGCCCAATTCAACGCCAGCCTAGGTCAAATCTGTTCCCCGACCAAGAGGGGACGCGTATCGTGACGGAGCCGTCGCGCCCCTGTTTCGATACTCTTTCGAGCGGCGTTACAGGCCCGTCGTAATGGCCGTCTTAAGGGTCGTTGTGCTCGGTACGGCCATGGTGCTGGCGGCGGAGCCGTCTACGGTGCCGGCGGTAGCCGCCAACCTCACCCTGCCCTTCGCCAATCCCAATCCGGTGGTCACTTCATGGATGGACCATCACTATCCCACCCGCCAGCAGGACGGCATCATGATCCGTTTCGACGGCGCCACCGGGTACCCGTATGACGGCCACCGCGGCACCGACTACGCCATTCCGGCCAACACGCCGGTGGTGGCCGCCGACGATGGCACCGTCATCTACGCCGAATGGAGCGACACGGGAGGATGGGGGGTGGTCATCGACCACGCGCTGGACCGCACCGCTTATTTCCACAACAACGTCCTTTTCGTGTACCCCGGCCAGCGGGTCGCGCACGGGCAGCTGATCGCGCTCAGTGGCAGCACCGGCAACTCGACCGGCCCGCACGTGCACTTCGAGGTGCGCGACCTGCTCTCCCCCTGGCACTCTATCGACCCCTACGGCTGGACTGGACCGGGGCAGGATCCCTGGCGCTGGGACCAGGGCTTCCTCTGGACCTCGAACCCTCCGGTCCCGTATCTGCTGCCGCTGGCTTTCCTCTCGGGCGCTCGCTGGGATTACTGGTACGGGCTGGACGGCCTCCCGCCACCCGCCAGCTGGCGCATCCAGGACAGCGGTCGTGGATTTCTCGGGTACGCCGCGCAGTGGGACGCCGACCCGGGTCCGGCGGCGCCCCGCACCGCCTCGGCGGTGGGCTCCCTCCCATTGCCCGGACCCGGTCGCCACACTTTGCACCTGCGCGTTTTCGATGGGCACGGCACCTCCACCGATATCGCCTACCTATATCTGTATGACACGGGGCAGCCCACCGCCGCCCTGGCCGAGGGCCAGGTGCAAGCGGCCGGCGTCCCCGTCAACTGGACCGCCGCCGACGGGCTGTCCGGGGTGCAGACCGTCCGGATCGAGATGGCGGCCGGGACGCAGGCCTTTCGGCCCTGGGTCACGGCCACTCTGGCCGAGCCGCAGCCGGGGACCATCCAGGGCGGCTTCCGGCTGTTTGCCGAACCCGGCCTCCAATACCGCCTTCGGCTGACGGTCGTCAACCAGGCTCGCACCGCGTCATTGCCCGAAACGCGGATGATCACCGTTCCGGCCAATGCGCCCGCGCCGCCGACGGCTGCTGATCAGGGGCTGCTGGGCGGCCTGCCGGACGTGCCGCCTGGGACCGTCCCGGCGGAGGGGCTGGCAGCCGAGCATCAACTCGGATCAGGCGATCTGCTGCTCAGCCGGGACGGGGTTCTGCACGGGCTGGCGACCGCCGCGCCCGCTTCACCAACCCCTGATGCCGCGCCCGTTGCGGTGGACGTGGCTGGCGGATTGCGCCTCTTCGCCGACGGCTCGACGCTTGACTCGGCGGCGACGGCCGGCCCGCGCTTTTCGGTAGGCCAGCCGGTTCGGTTGCTGGCCCTGGGGGATGGAAGCTGGGCGGCGGTGGGCGCCGGCGGGGCAATCGCGGGCACCGGCTGGAGTGGCTCGGTCATACCCGACGAGGCCAGCACCATTCAGGATGCCGGCCTGTTTCCCGGCACCCACACCGGCCTGGCGCTGGACACGGCCGGCAGCCTGCATGCCGTTGGCGATGTTGGCGACCTCCTGCAGCGGCTGCCGGACCAGTGGACGCTGCCGGCCGACCCGGCTGGGATCGCGCTGGCCGGCTCACCCCAGGCGCCGGCGGGATTGCTCCTCGACCAGCATGGCGATCGCCTGGCGTTTGGCAGCCTGCTGCTGCTCCCGGCCGGCCTCTTCGCCGGACCGACGTTCGATCCCGAGACGGGGCTGGTCGTGCGTTAAGCCCGAATCTACCGGGCTTTAAGAAACGGCGGCCAGGGCCTCGGCGCGGAGCGCCTCGCCGATGGCCTTGACCGCGTACGCAATCTCCTGCCGCGAGACATTGCGGTGGGTCACCATCCGCACCGTGCCCGGGCTGCTGGCGTCCACTTTGATGCCGCGTTCCAGGCAGAGGGCCACGAACCGCTCGCGGGTCAGGGGCGGCAAACAGTGGGCGTAGACCATGTTGGTCTCCACCCGGCCGAGGTCGACGGCGATGGCCGGCAGCCCCTGCAGGCCGCGCGCCAGCTCCAGCGCGTTGGCGTGATCCTCGGCCAGCCGCTCGACGTTCTCGGTGAGGGCGCAGATACCCGCCGCCGCCAGCACCCCGGCCTGGCGCATGCCGCCGCCCAGCATCTTCCGCATCCGGCGCGCCCGCTCGACGAAGGCGCGCGGCCCGGCCAGCATCGACCCCACCGGGGCGCTCAACCCCTTGGAGAGGCAGAACATGACCGAGTCGACGGGCCCGGTCAGCTCGCGCACGTCGAGCGCCTGCGCCACCGCCGCATTGAAGATGCGGGCACCGTCGAGATGGATGGGCAATCCGGCCCGGTGAGCCACTTCGGCAAGGGCTTCGGTCTGTCGCGGGTTCAAGCAGGTCCCGCCCTTCAGGTTATGCGTGTTCTCCAGGCAGAGTAATCCGGTGTGCGGGTTGTGGATATCCGGCGCGCGGATGGCCGCCTGCACCTGGGCCGGATCGAGCCGGCCATCCTGGGTATCGAGCGGCCGCATCTGCACGCCGGCGACGACAGCGCCACTGGCTACCTCGTGGGTATAGATGTGGCTGTCGAGTTCGACGATCACCTCGTCGCCCGGGTGGGTATGGGTGAGGACGGCGCACAGGTTCCCCATCGAGCCGCTGGGCAGAAACAGGGACGCTTCCATACCGACCATCTCGGCCGCCAGCTCCTGGAGCCGGTTGACCGTCGGGTCCTCCTCCCAGACGTCGTCCCCGACCTCGGCTGCCGCCATTGCCCGGCGCATGGAGTCGGTGGGGAGGGTGAACGTGTCGCTGCGAAGCTCCACGGTGGCCATCCCGGCTATCTTACGGACCGAGCTGGGAATAGAGCAGCGGGCGTGCCTCGACCACCTCAGTGATTGCCAGGTCGCTCCGGCGGGTGATGGTGACCTGCACCCGGGTCTGCAGGCTGCTGGCCGAGATATCGGCAGCGGTCTCCAGCTGCTCCGGATCGCCGACCACGCTCA
>DASPZT010000116.1:0-7845 GCA_035636135.1 Candidatus Limnocylindria bacterium
GGTCGAGGCCAGCCGGGCGATGTCGTCGCCATCGACATGGACGCAATGCGCCAGCCACACATCCGGGCCCAGGAAGTCGAGGTCGGCCAGCAGCTCCACCGGCCGGCGATCGAACTTCTGCCGGCAGTAGGCCTCTTCATCGCGGGTTTCGGCGATGTGGGTGTGGAGGCGCACGCCGTGCTCGCGCGCCAGCGCCGCCGATTCACGCATCAGCCGCCCGCTGACCGAGAACGGCGAGCACGGACCCACCGCGATCCGCAGCATCGCCCCGGGCTTGGGGTCGTGATAGCGACGAATCTGCCGCTCGGTATCAGCAAGGACTTCATCGAGGTCCTCCACGATCTCATCCGGCGGGAGGCCGCCGTGGGATGCCCCCAGGTCCATGGAGCCGCGGCAGGGATGGAAGCGCAGCCCAATCTGGCGCGCGGCCTCGATCTCAGCCTCCAGCAGGCCGGTGGCGCCCGTTGGAAAAACATAGTGATGATCCGTGGTGGTGGAGCAGCCCGAAAGCGCCAGCTCGGCCAGGCCCACCTCAGCGGCGCGCCGCTCCCAATCGGCGTCCAGCGCGGCCCAGTCGGGGTACAGCTCGCCCAACCAGCCGAAGAGCCCCTGTTCCTGGGCACGCACTCGGGTGAGCACCTGGTACAGGTGGTGATGGGTGTTGACCAGCCCCGGGATGGCCACCAGGCCGTTGCCCTCCACCCGCTCGACCGCCTCCGTGGTGGGCGGCTGGCCGCGACCCACCCAGCGAATCACGCCCCCGTCGATCAGGATGGAGCCGCCCTCGATCTCGGTCTGGGCATCGTCCATCAAGGCCACCCCGGTGCAACCTTCGATCAGGATCATCGGTCCTCCCGCAGCCGGGAGGCCGCCAGCGTGACCGCATCCAGGATCTTGGCGTAGCCCGTGCACCGGCAGATGTTGCCGGACAGCGCCTCCCGCACCTGCACCTCGTTGGGGTTCCGGTCCTGGGCCAACAGGTGGGTGACCGCCACCACGAACCCTGGGGTGCAAAACCCGCACTGCACCGCGCCGGCTTCGACGAAGGCATCCTGGACCGCGCTCATCGGTTGCCCGCCGCCGACACTTTCGACCGTCCGGACGTGGCGATCGTGCGCCTGGGCCGCCAGCACCAGGCAGGCGCAGACCAGCTCGCCGTCCAACCAGACCGAGCACGAGCCGCACTCCCCTTGCTCGCAGGCGTTCTTGGACCCGGTCAACCCAAAGGCGTCGCGCAGCAGCGTGAGCAGGCTGGCGCCTGGCCAGATGTCGGCCTCGCGCCACTCGCCGTTGACGTTGGTTCTCACAACCACTTGAAGGCCTTCCGTTCCTCCAGCGCCCAGCGCAGCGCGCGGCCGGCCAGCACCGTGCAGCCATGCACCCGGTACCTGGCCGTCCCGCGCACGTCATCGATCGGTTTCGCCGCGCGGCCAACAAGCTCGGCAAACTCCGCCACGATCTCGTCGGTGACCGGCGCGCCGGGGTCGTCCCACGTCAGCCGCTCGGCGATAAATCGCTCCGCTTCGGTCGCCCGCAGAATCGTCGGGCCGACCGAGCCGAGCGCCACCCGCACCTGTCGGGCATCCAGGTCCACCTGGAGGCAGAGCCCGGCCACCGCGATCACCATCGCATTCCGGGTCCCGATCTTGGAGAACGAACCGGGACCGTTGACCGCCTGCCAGCGGGTGCCCACGATCAGCTCGTCGGGCGCCATGGCGGTCTTCTTGGGTCCCTGCAGGAAGGTGTGCCAGGGCAGGCTGCGCGTGCCACGCCGGTTCTGCAGCACCACCTCGGCATCGTAGGCGGCCAGCACCGGCAGCGCGTCGCCGGCGGGGGAGGCGGTTCCCAGGTTGCCGCCTACCGTGCCGCGATTGCGAATCTGCGGCGAGCCGACCGACCGGGACGCCTGCACCAGGGGCACGAAGTCGGCCAGTTCGCGAACGATGCGGCTGTACGGCACCCCGGCGCCCAGAAACAGGTGGCTATCCTCCCGGCGCCACTCACGCAGCTCCGGGATCCGGGTCAGATCGATAATCCCGGCCGGACGCAACCGGCCGAAGTTGATCTCCACCATGACGTCCGTGCCGCCGGCCAGGCTGATGGCGTCCGGGTGCGCCGACTTCTGCTGCAGGGCTTCGTCCAGGGTGCGCGGTAAGTAGACGTCCATCTCGCTCCGGCATTACATTACGGTGCCAGCATGCGAAAGGCCATCGCCGACCTGCAGGCCAGCGAGCGGCGGCTGCGCGAGGTGCTGCTGTCGGTGGCCGACCGGCAGGACTGGCGGCCGGCTCCCGACGAATGGTCGTTTCGCGAGATCGCGGCCCACCTGGAAGCCACCCAGCGCGAATGCCTCCTGGTGCGTGTCCAGCAAATCGCTTCCGGCAACCACCCGCACTTCGACAGCTACCGGAATGACGGTCGCGACTTCGGGTCGGTTGACCTGCAGGAGTCGCTGCGCGGCTTCGCCGCCGGGCGGTGCGCGATGTCGCGGCCGGGCTCACCCCGGAGCAGCAGCACTTCACGGGCCAGCATCAGACCTTCGGGGAGTTGACCATCGAGCGTTACCTCGAGATCGACCTGGAACACGACTTGGGCCACCTGCGCGACCTGGAGCGCTACCTGCTGCACTCGGCCGGCTGACCCCTGTAATATGCTCCCTTCGGGGGATCGTTTTGGGGTTTCTGAGGAGGGAAGATGAAGCGACCAGCTCTGTTTGCCGTTTCCGTGATGGCGCTGGTGGGGCTCGCGGCCTGCGGGAGCACGACCAGCCAGTCGAGCCCCAGCGCCAGCGCCGGTCCGATCAAGGCCGCCTGGATCTACGTGGGGCCCACCACCGATGGCGGTTGGACGACCGCCCACGACAAGGGGCGCAAGTACGTCGAGCAGCAGCTGGGGAGCAAGGTGCAGACGACCTTCAAGGAGAACGTGCCCGAAGGGCCGCAGGTCTCCCAGGTCATCGAGGACCTGGTCCGCGACGGCAACAAGATCATCTTCGCCACCTCCTTCGGCTTCCAGGACGCCATGGACGCGGCCGCCAAGGCGCACCCGAACGTGTTCTTCGAGCAGGCGACCGGCTACAAGACCGAGCCCAACCTGGCCGAGTACTTCGGCGCCGCTGAGGACGCCGACTACCTGACCGGGATGGCGCTGGGCGCCGCCAGCAAGAAGGGCAAGATCGGCTTCGTGGCCCCCTTCCCCATCCCCGAGGTGATCCGGGAGATCAACGCCGTCGCCCTGGGCGCGCAGACGACCCACCCCGGCGCGACCGTCCAGGTGGTGTGGACCAATACCTGGTTCGACCCGACCAAGGAGAAGCAGGCGGCCCAGAGCCTGCTGAGTGCCGGCGTGGACGCCATCGGCCAGGGCCAGGACAGCCCGGCCACCGGTGACGCCGCCAAGGCGGTCGGGATCCCGTGGAGCGGCTACGACTCGGACCAGACCCAGTACGCGCCCGACATCTGGCAGACCGCGACCGTCTACAACTGGGGGCCGTACTACACGAAGCGCGTCCAGGCCGCCATCGATGGCACCTGGAAGAGCGGCAGCTATTACGGCAACCTGGCCGACGGGTTCGTCGACATCGCCCCGTTTGGGAAGTCCGTGTCTGCAGACGCCCAGGCTGCCATCAGCGCCAAGAAGCAGGCGCTCATCTCGGGCAGTTTCTACGAGTTCGCCGGGCCGCTGAAGGACCAGTCGGGCGCCGTCAAGGTGCCGAGCGGGAGCAAGCTCCAGCTCACTGACATCCTCACGATGGACTGGTTCGTGCAGGGGGTCATCGGGAATCCGAAGGGCGCCTGACCCCATCGTCTCGCAACGCTGAGTCGGTGACCGCTGGGGCCGCCCCAGCGGTCACCTTGCGCGGGATCGTCAAGCAGTTCCCCGGCGTGGTGGCCAACGACCACGTCGACTTCGAGGCGCTGCAGGGCGAGATTCACGCCCTGCTGGGCGAGAACGGCGCCGGCAAGTCCACCCTCTCCAACATCATGACCGGGCTGTACCGGCCGGACGAGGGCGAGATCCATGTCCACGGTGTCCTGGTGGCGTTCCATGCCCCGCGCGATGCGCTGGCGGCCGGGATCGGCATGGTCCACCAGCATTTTCGGCTGGCCGCTTCCTTCACCGTGGCCGAGAACTTCGCGCTGGGCACGCACGAGAGCCGCGGGGTTCGGCTGGAGCTGGGCGGCATCGAGCGCCGGGTCTCCGAGCTTGCCCAGCGCTACCGGATGCCGGTCAATCCCCGTGCCCGTATCTGGCAACTGTCGGTCGGCGAGCGGCAACGGGTTGAGATCCTGAAAGCCCTCTACCGGGGCGCCCGCATCCTGATCCTGGACGAACCCACCTCCCTGCTCACCCCCCAGGAGGCGGACAACCTGTTCGCCACCCTCCGCCTGATGTCCGCCGAGGGTCGCACGGTGATCTTCATCAGTCACAAGCTGGAGGAGGTGATGGCGGTCTCCGACCGGGTCACCATCCTGCGCCGCGGCCGGTCCCTGGGCACCGTGTTGACCGCCGCCACCACGCCCCGCGAGCTGGCCCGGCTGATGGTGGGGCGGGACGTCGTCTTTTCCTTGAAGCCCGAAGGGCACAGCGTGGGACAGACGGTTCTCCTCGAGCTGCGTGAGGTCTACGCGGAGAGCGACCTGGGGACGGTGGCGCTGCACGGCGTGGACCTGCAGCTGCACGCGGGCGAGATCCTGGGCATCGCCGGGGTGGCGGGGAACGGCCAGCGCGAGCTGGCGGAGGTCATCACCGGGATGCGCCCCCGGGTCGCCGGGAGCGTGGCGGTGGCCGGCATCCCGCTGCGCGGCGCCGACCCGCGGCAGGCCATCGACCTGGGTCTGGCCCACGTCCCGGAGGACCGGCTGGGCACCGGGGTGGCGCCCAGCCTGACCATCGCCGACAACCTGATCCTCAAGGACTACCGGCGACCACCCATCACCACCGCGGGCCTCATCCGCTACGACCGGGTGCGCGTCCGGGCTGCCGACCTGATCGAGCGCTTCGACATCAAGGCGGTATCGCCCCAGACGCCCACGCGTCTCCTTTCGGGGGGCAACGTGCAGAAGGTCCTGCTGGCCCGCGAGCTGTCGGGCTCGCCCCGGATCCTGGTGGCCGCCTCCCCCACCCGCGGCCTGGACGTGGCGGCCACCGAATCCGTCCGCTCGCTCCTGCTCCAGGCCGCCGCCCGCGGCATGGGCGTGCTGCTGATCAGCGAGGACCTGGACGAGATCCTGACCCTGGCCGACCGGATCGCGGTCCTCTATGAGGGGCGGGTGATGGGCGTGGTCGACCGCGCCCAGGCGGACGTCGAGGAGCTGGGGCTGATGATGGCCGGTTCGGCGCGGTGAGGATCGAGCGCCGGCTCACCACGCCCCGGTGGCTGCGGGTGGTGGTGCCGGTCGCCTCGCTGCTGGCTGCCCTGGTGCTGGCCGGCGTCATCGAGCTGGCCACCGGGCACGACCCGATCGCCACCACCAGCCGCCTGATCGACCGCGGCTTCTTCGCCTCCGGCGCGCTGAGCGCCACCCTGGTCACCGCCACGCCGTTGCTGCTCACCGGGCTGGCCGCGGCCGCCGCGTTTCGGATGCTGACCTGGAACATCGGCGCCGAAGGACAGCTGGTGATGGGGGCCGTGGGCGCGTCGGGGGCGGGCATCTTCCTGCACGATCAAGCGCCGGTGCTGATCATCCCGGCCATGATGGCCGCCGGCGGCTTGACAGGCGCCGCCTGGGGGGCCATCCCCGGACTGCTGCGCGCGTACTTCAACACCAACGAGATCATCACCTCCCTGATGCTCAACTACGTGGCCGGGCTGTTGATCAGCTACCTGATCTTCGACAGTCACTCCTACTGGCGGGACCTGTCGACCTTTACGGCGCGGGTCTTCCCACAGGGCAAGTACCTCGGGCCGGCGGCCAGCTGGCCGGCCCTGGGCGCGGGCTCCCTGGTGATCCCCCTCGGCTTCCTGGTGGGGGTGGTGTCCGCCGCCGGCCTCTTTGTCCTGTACCGCTATACGCGGTTTGGCTATGAGGTGCGCGTGATTGGCGACTCGCGCGCCGCCGGCCGCTATGCGGGCATGCGGATCAACCGCAAGATCGTGGCGGTAATGGCACTGTCCGGGGCACTGGCCGGCCTGGGCGGGGCTAGCCAGATCGGCGACTTCCGCCACGTGCTCGACCCCCGCGGCCTTCAGCAGGCGGGCTACGGCTACGCCGGCATCGTGGTGGCCGCCCTGGCGCAGTTGAATCCCTTGGCGGTAATCCTGGTCGCCTTTCTGCTGGGCGGCCTGACCAACGCCGGCTACAGCCTGCAGGGTCCGGACTTCCCGGCGGGGCTGGTGGGCATCCTGCAGGGCCTGATCCTCTTCTGCGCCCTGGCCGGAGAGCTGCTGGTACGCTATCGCGTTCGCTTCCGCCGGCTGATGGTGGCGCCGACATGAACCTCAACGCCACGCTGCTGGTGGTGATCGCCGCGTCGGCGATCTTTTATGGCACGCCGCTGCTGTTCGCGTCGGTGGGCGAGTTGCTGGCCGAGCGCTCGGGCGTGCTCAACCTGGGGGTGGAGGGGATGATGCTGGTGGGCGCGGTGAGCGCCTTCTGGACGGTGCAGCACCTTCACGGCCCGGACTGGGTGGTGCTGTCCGCGGCGGTGCTGGTGGCGGCGCTGGCGGCCACCGCCACGTCCCTGATCCACGCCGTGCTGGCCGTCAGCCTGCGGGCCAACCAAATCGTCTCCGGATTGGCGCTGACCATCTTCGCCGGCGCCGCCGGGCTTTCCTCGTACCTGGGCAACATCGGGCACCTGGGTGGGCATGCCAGGCTCCACGAATTCAAGGCAGTGGACGTGTTCGGGCTGGGGCAGACGCCCATCCTGGGACCCCTGGTGTTCCACCAGAACGCGCTGGTGTACGCCTCCTGGCTGCTGGTCCCGCTGGCGATGTTCTATCTCTATCGCACCCGGCCCGGCCTGCACGTGCGTGCCGTGGGCGAGTCGCCCGAGACGGCCGACGCCATGGGCGTCAACGTGGCGGCCTACCGGTACGTTCACACCCTCATCGGCGGCGCACTGGCCGGGGTCGGCGGCGCCTACTTCAGCCTGGCTATCTCCCCCAACTGGGTGGACGGCATGACCTCCGGCGCCGGCTGGATCGCCATCGCGCTGGTCATCTTCGCCTTCTGGCGCCCGGAGCTGGCCCTGGTGGGCGCCTATCTCTTCGGCGCGTTTTCCAGCCTGGCCTTTACCCTGCAGGCGCGCCAGGTCCACCTGCCGCCCGAGGTCTTCAACTCCCTCCCCTACCTGATGACCATCGTGGTGCTGGTCTTTGTCTCGACCGGCTGGGCCAAACGGCGGCTCGGCGCGCCCGCCTCGTTGGGGGTTCCGTATGTGCGCGAAGAGCGCTGATTAGACTTACTCCATCAAGACCGAAGACGTCCATCCCGAACAGGCGGCTCACGACGCAGTCGATCCGGACCGGTGGCTGGACAACGAAAACCCGGACAGCCGTCTGCCGGAAGACGCCCGCCATTGGATCCAGGTCTATACCGAGCTCGTGGCGTTCAAGGACACGGCGCTGGCCACCGCCCACCACAGCCTGGGTGGCATGTCGGAGGAGGAAGCCCGGGTGGAGATGGCCCAGACCGACCTGGCGGTCATGGAAGCCGAGCGCGACCGGCTGCGGCGCCATCTCGACTTCTGGAAGCAGCGCCACCTGGACCTCACCACGCCCGAGACGAAGTAAGACTTGACAAGACGCGACGGCTCGTCTAGTGTCGTCGCATCGTGGATTCGCGCAGCCGGATCCTGACCGCCGTCCGCCCCGCCTTCGCCGAAGGGGCCCGCCCGTCG
>DASPZT010000117.1:0-2539 GCA_035636135.1 Candidatus Limnocylindria bacterium
CCGCTTCCCATCGGCCACCGGCTGGCCGAGGGGTCGCCGTCGCCGGACAGGATGGCCTTCATCATCTCGCCGTAGATCGCGCCGGGAGCCGCGCCCGGCCCCGTGAGCCGGTTGGCCACCGCCAGCGCCGCGTCCGCCAGCTGCCCGGCGCGTCGCACGTACCGCAGCTCGGCCGGGCTCTTGACGAGGCGCAGCAGCCGGACGAGGTCGCTCGCATCCTCAGTGCGGCAGAAGCCGTGGAGGGCCGCGTCGACCATCTGGCCTCGCTGCGCGGTCAGCCCGTAGGCGTGGTACTCCACGCCGAGCCGCTTGCCACGGCACCCATGGCTGTCGAGCATGTCCCGCAGGTCCTCGCCCGGGGTCGCGCCCTGGCGGTCGCGCCAGATCCGGACGTCCTCGATCACGGACGTGATGCGCGCCTGGCGGAGGTCGGCCGAGCGCGTGCAGAGGGCCAGCGAGCCGTCCGCCCCCAGGTACATGCCCTGGAACATGCTGTAGCCGCTGGTGTCGTAGCCGGTCAGGTAGTACATGCTCTCCTGCCGGAAGAGCAGGAGCCCGTCGAGGCCGCGCGCGATCATGGCTCGGCAGGCGCGGCGGCGCCGGTCGGCCAGTTCCCTGGTGCTGAAGTGCAAGGCCATGGGCCGAACCTCAGCTCCCGGGCGTCTCGTCGCGTCCCCGGAGCAGGGCGCTGGCGCCGAGGACGGCGGTGGTGACGCCGATCAGGAACGAGCTGACCGCGGCGATGGTGGGATCGACCTCCAGGAGGAGGCTGTTCCACACCCTCACGGTCAGCGTCTGGACCTCGACTCCCGAGAGGAACAGCGGGATCAGCAGCTCGTCGAACGAGGTGAGGAACGCGAAGAGCGCCGCCGACAGGACGCCGGGCATGATGAGCGGCAGCGTCACCCGCCGCAGCGCGGTGAACCGGCTCGCCCCGAGGCTGAGGGCGGCCAGCTCGAACCGGACGTCGAACCCCTGCAAGGTGGCCGCGATGATGATCACCACGACGGGCAGGGCCAGCACGGTGTGGCCCAGGGCCATGGCGAGGATGCTGCCGGTAGCCTTGAGCCGCACGAAGAAGAAGTAGAGGCCGATCGCCGTGATGATCGTCGGCACGATCATCGGCGAGAGCAGGAAGGCATAGATCGCCCCCTTGCCACGGAATCGGCCACGCACCAGCGCCAGCGACGCGAGGAACCCGAGCACGGTGGCGAACACCATGGTGAGCAGCGCGACCTGGGTGCTGACCCCGATGGCCTGCCGCCAGGCGGCGATGCCGAAGAAGCGCTGGTACCACCGGAGCGACAGGCTGGGTGGCGGGAAGCGCAGGTAGTCGGCGCCGCTGAACGAGACGATGAGGATGATGACCACCGGGGCGATGAGGAACAGGAGCACGGCGCCGGCAAGCGCGGCCACCGCCACGGCGCCCGGCCCCGTCCGCTGGCCTTCGTCCATCATTGGCGACTGGGGGGAAGCGATCGCGGCATCAGCTGCGGGCCTCGAAGACGCGCTCGAGGCGGACGATCCGGTTGTAGCCGACGAAGCCGATCAGCGTCAGCACCAGGAGCATCACCGCCAGCGCCGAGGCGAACGACCAGTTGAGGGTGAACTCGACCTCCCGCTCGATGAGCATGGCGATCATCACGTCCGAGGGCCCGCCCATCAGGGCCGGCGTGATGAAGAAGCCCAGGCTGAGGATGAACACCAGGAGCGTTCCCCCGGCGACCCCGGGGAGCGACAGCGGCAGGAACACCCTCCGAAAGGCCTGCCAGCGCGACGCCCCCAGGCTGTGGGCGGCGCGGATCAACCCGGGCTCGATGCCGCGCATGACGCTGTAGACCGTCAAGACCATGTAGGGGAGCAGCACGTAGGTCATGCCGATGAGGACGCCGCCCTGGTTGTAGAGGAGCGGCAGCGGCGCCTCGGTGAGGCCCAGCCACGTCAGGTACTGGTTCACGACCCCGTTGCGCCCGAGCAGGACCATCCAGGCATAGGTCCGCACGATGATACTGGTGAAGAACGGCAGCACCACCACGATCATGAGCAGGCGGGCCACCCGCGGGCGCAGCGTGGCCAGCAGGTAGGCGAGCGGATAGCCGAGGGCCAGGCACATGAGCGTCACCAGCGCGGAGGTCCGGAACGTGCGTCCGATTACTTGGAGGTAGACGGGGACCCGCCAGATCTGGCCGTAGAACTCCAGGGTGTATCCGGCCTTGGGCCTGTAGACGCTCCGGTCGACGATGCCGAGGAGTGGGTACACGAACAGCGCCAGCAGCACCACGACGGCCGGGAGCAGGATGAGCAGATAGCGGACGGCGTCACGGCGCTCGGGAGCGAGCGACGCATCGACCGTGACCACCGCGTCGGCCGCCGCCACCGGCGTCGGGCTCATGCCTCGCCGCGGGGGAAGAGCCGCGTCTCGTCCGGCGACCAGGCGAGCGCCACCGCCTCACCTTCGGCGTGCTGGCGCAGGCCCAGGCGGTTCGGCACCTTCACCGTCAGCGCGCCGTCGGCGCCCAGGGCAACCCGGTACCGGGTC
>DASPZT010000118.1:0-3368 GCA_035636135.1 Candidatus Limnocylindria bacterium
CAGCCGTGGGTGGCTGGAGCACCAGTTCCTCCCGGGTGATGGCAGCGTGGTTCGCATAGTAATAAGAGAGGATCGACGCCACGGTGGGCTCGGCCGTGTAGTAGCCCTCGCCCGCGCCCCGGACCATCACCGTAGCCACCACTTCGGGCTGATTGATGGGCGCCGCGGCCGTAAACCAAGCGTCGGCTTCGTGGTTGGGAGAACTGAAGTCCTCGGCCGTACCGGTCTTGCCTCCGGCGGGCACGGGGAGACCGCGGAGCATGGTGCCGGTACCTTCGGTGACGGCCCGCCGCATGCCGTCACGGACGACGCCCAACTGAGCGGCGAACGAGAGCGGTTCCGGGCCGCGCAGCGAAACGGCGGTCATCCGGCTGGCGGCATCGGAGTCCCAGGCGACGCCCAAGTGCGGGGTGACGAGCTGTCCGGTCGACACGGCGCCTGTCCAGCGGGCGACCTGCAGTGGCGTGGCCGTGACGTAGCCCTGTCCGATGCCGAGGATGACGGTCGAGCCGCCGTACCACGTGCCGCCCATCTCCTTGACGCTGGACGGGCTGCCCAGGAAGCCGCTGGACTCGCCGGGTAGGTCGATCCCTGTTGCGCGTCCGACGCCCAGCGCGTGGCCCACGGCATTGATGCGGTCCGGACCGAGGGCCAGGGCCAGCTTGTAGAAGTAGACGTCGTTCGACCAGGCGATGGCTTGGGGCAGGTTCTGGGGCGGCAGGCCCGTCCAGCCATGGAACGATGCCCCGCCGTAATAGAAGGTGTATCCGGTGGGAATCACCCACGACGGCGGGATGGCGTTGTAGGCGGCGTCGGCGGCGGCCATCACCAGTTTGAAGGTGGAGCCGGGCGCGACGGCGATCTGGGTCGCGTGGTTGAGCATGGGCAGCCCGGGCCGGCGCATCGCTCGGGTGAGCCCGGGGCCATCCACCGGTGGCCCATAGAGGTTGTTGTCATAGGTAGGGAGGCTGGCCAGCGCCAGCACCTCGCCGTTGCGCGGGTCCATCACCACGGCCGCGCCCAGGTCGCCCCGCGGCTGCCCGGGCATTCCCTGCAATGCCCTGGTGAGCGCCGCCACGGCCTGCCGCTGCAGGTTGAGGTCGAGGCTCAAGTGGAGGTCCGAGCCGGCCACCGGCATCGCCGTCTGCTGGATCGAGACCGGGCGCCCCTGCGGATCGACGTACAGGCACTGCACCCCGTCCTGCCCGCGCAGCACCGCGTCGTACTCGCGCTCGAGGCCGGCCCGGCCGATGTGACCGTTGGGATCCAGGTCCGGCTGGTCGGACAGCTCGTCGGGTGTGACGGCCCCCACGAACCCGAGGATGGGACCCAACAGCGGGCCATAGGGGTAGGTGCGTTTGATCGACGGCAGCACCAGGACGCCCGTCAGGTCCGCCTTGACCAGGCGGTCGCCGTCGGGCAGCGGCAGCGAATCGGTGAGCTGGACCCACAGGCGGCCCTTGGCGGCTGCAATTTCGCGATCGAGCACCGCCGGCGACTCCTTGATGAACGACGCGAGCTGCCCCAGGGACCCACCCGATTGCGCGTACAGGGCGGGCACCACCATCACGCGGTCGGTGGCGACATTGAGCGCTAGCGGCGTGCCGTGCCGGTCGGTGATCTGTCCTCGCGGGGCGTCGAGCCGCTGGCAGCGGGTCATCTGATCGCTGCCGAACTGGGTGAGCATGGCGCCCTGCACCTGCTGGATCTGATAGGTCAACGCCCCCAGGCTGACGAGGGCCAAGGCCACCGCCAGCGCGGCGACTCGCACCATGCGGGGACGGACCTGCATCTGCTTGGGGCCGAGCCACAGGCGTCGCCGCTCAAAGTCGCGACGGCCGCCCAGCACCAGGCCGAAGGCGGCGAGATGGACCGCGGCCGCCGTCCCGCCAAAGCTGAGCAAGGGGAAGGGCACGCCGGCCAATGGGATCGCCCCGATACTGCCCGCTACCGAAATGGCGGCCTCGGTGCCGATCAGGACCGCCAGGCCGCCCGCCATCACCGCGCCGTTGAATGACCGCGACTGGGTCGCGGTGATGACCAATCGCCAGACGATGGTGACCACCGCCATCAACGCCAGGACGCCCGCCAGCAGACCCCATTGTTCGATCAGGCTGGCGAAGGCGAGGTCGGTCTGGCGCGCCGGGAGATACTGAGCCAGCAGCTCATGCATCGGCACCGATCGGGTCCCGAAGAGGCCACCGGAGCCGATGGCGATATGCGATTGCAGGAGTGACCAGTTGGCCGCCGGATCATGCCCGCCGGACAGGAATGCCTGCAACCGGTGGGCCTGGTACGGACGCAAGAAATGCTGCTCGAATGGAAAGAGCACGGCGCCCAATACCACGATGCCGACCGGGTACTGCAGGGGCACGCGTGCCAGGATGAGGCTCGCCATCAGCACCACGAGCAGGAGGCTGGATGTGCTGAGGTCGGGTTGGAGCAGGGTGAGGGCCACCGGGACCGCGGCTAGAACCAGTGCGATCGCCACCCGCCGGCGCACCCGCATGCGCGTGTTTGTCAGCACGACGGCGAGGACCAGAAGCAGGCCCAGTTTGGCCATCTCCGACGGCTGGAGGATGAACGACCCGACCTGGAGCCATCGACGGGCGCCGTAGGCACTGAGTCCGGTGCTGATGACGGCCAGCAGCATGACTACGGCCAGGCCATACACCAGCCAGCTCAGCCACGCCCAGATGCGCGAGCCCGCCCGTTGGGCCAGCAGAAAGAGGCCGAGGCCGATCAGCACCGAGATGGCCTGGTGGATGGCCGTCCCACCCTCGCCGATAGCGAGAAGATTCAGAATGCCGAGGCCCGAGAGGACAATTGCGCTGGCAAGCAGGAGAGGATCCTGTGAGAAGACCAGCCGAATCCGCTTCCGGGCCAGGCGTTGCGACCTGGCCACGACCATTGGCTACATCCCCGCCTTCAGCACCGAGAGTCGCCGATCGATCCTGATCGACATGAGTTCCTACGCCTTCCCTTTTTCTCTTTATGACAGCGCTGGAATAATGTTTCCATACACTAGCTAACCACAGGAAGGCGGACGCGTCAACTGGCAAACGTGACCCGCCAGGAGGATCGTGGCCCGATGAGCCCCCCTCCGCAAGGGGGAGGGAGAATCGGACCGGAGACAACGACCCTGCCCTCCCCGAGGGGTGGGGATTGGTCGTCAGGGACGGGTGCGGGCTGACGCCAGGGGTCGCGGCGGAGGCCACAGGACGAGGCCTTTGGGGGACGCTCCGAAGCCGGATTCCCGGAGGAGCGGCTCCACCGCCGAACCCTTGACGGGTGCCCCGTCGACCAGCTGGATCTCGAGCTTCTCGCCGTGAGCGGCGCGTTCCGCGAGCGCCTGCAGGTGGCGAAGC
>DASPZT010000119.1:0-2630 GCA_035636135.1 Candidatus Limnocylindria bacterium
CGTGTCCGGTGTGCGCGGCGGGAAGACCCTCGGCTCTCCGATCACGCTGGACATTCAGAACAAGGATTGGGACAACTGGAAGGCCGTCATGAGCGTGGAGGCCGATGGCCTGAAGCGCAAGCCCATCACCCGGGTGCGGCCCGGACACGCCGATCTGGCCGGCATGCTCAAGTACGGCGCCGATGACGCCCGGGACGTGCTGGAGCGCGCCAGCGCGCGCGAAACCGCGGCGCGCGTGGCCGCCGGCGCCGTCGCCAAACAGTTGCTGGGTAGCTTCGGCATCGCGGTCCACAGTTACACGCGGTCGATCGGCGCCATCGAGGCCGTGCTTCCCGCGCGGATCAACTGGAAGGTCGTGGAGGCCTCGCCGGTCCGCAGCCCGGACCCGAAGGCCGGGGCCGCCATGGTGGCGGCCATCGATGCCGCGCGGGCGGCGGGGGATACCCTGGGCGGCATGTTTACCGTGGTGGCGGAGGGTGTTCTCCCCGGGCTGGGGAGCTACCGGCAGTGGGATACGCGGCTGGACGGGCTGCTGGCGCAGGCGCTGATGAGCATCCCGGCCTGCAAGGGCGTCGCCCTGGGTGCCGGCTTTGAAGCCCCCTACCTTCCCGGCTCCCGGGTCCACGACGTGCCGGTCCATGTGGCCGGCCGCGGCTTTCGGCATCAGACCAATCGAGCCGGCGGCCTGGAAGGGGGCATCAGCAATGGCGAGCCCATCGTGGTGCATGGCCTCATGAAGCCGATCTCCACGTTGCTCAAGCCGATGCCCTCGGTCGACGTCAAGTCCAAGCAGCGGGTCAAGGCCCACTATGAGCGCAGCGATATCTGCGTCGTGCCAGCCGCCGGGGTGGTGGGGGAGGCCATGGTGGCGCTGGTACTGGCCAATGTCCTGCTGGAGAAATTCGGCGGCGACTCGCTGCCCGAGCTGGCGCGCAACGTGAAGGGATACGAGCGCCAGCTCGCCCGGCGATGAACAACGTCGTCCTCATCGGCTTCATGGGGACGGGCAAGACCACGGTCGGACGGATCCTGGCGGACAAACTGGGGCGCCCGTTCGTCGATCTCGATCAGGTCATCGTGCAGCAAGCGGGTCGATCGGTTCCGGAGATCTTCGCGGCCGACGGGGAGCGCGGGTTTCGGGCACGAGAACGCGAGGTGCTGAAACGGGCCCTGACCGTGGACGGACAGGTGCTGGCGGTGGGAGGCGGGGCGCCGATGGCCGCCGACAACTGGCGGCTGCTCCGGGATCGAAACAGCGTCGTGGCGCTGGTGGCCAGCGCCGCCACGTTGCGCGAGCGCCTGCACGAAGGTTCCGGCCGTCCGTTGCTCGAGGGCGGGGTCGAGGCGGCGCTGGCGACCCTGCTCCCGCTACGGATGGCGCGCTACGAGCAGGCCGATCTGGTGGTCCCCATCGACGGGACCGCCCCAGCCGCGGTGGCCACGCTGATCATGCAGGCCGCACCCGACGGCGGGCCGTACCGAATCCCCGTCGGGATCCCAAACGCCGAGCATGAGATCACTCTGGGGTACCGGCTGGCGCACTGCGTGGCGCCGGCCCTCCGGCGGGCGGCGGTCCGCGGCGCGGTGGTGGTGGTGACTGACGAGGGTGCGGGGTTGAATCACGCGCCAGTCCTGGAGGCAGCGCTGGTCCAGGTCGGATTCAAACCCGGACGCTACGTGCTGCCCCGCGGCGAGCAGGCCAAGTCAGTCGAGCCGCTGACCCGGCTGTATGAGTTCCTGGCGGCCGAGGGCGTCGACCGCCAGGGCGGACTGGTCGCCCTCGGTGGGGGTGCCGTCGGTGACGTGGCCGGATTCGCCGCCGCCACCTGGCTGCGGGGCGTTCCCTATGTCCAGGTGCCGACCACGCTGCTGGCCATGGTCGACAGCAGCATCGGCGGGAAGACAGCCATCAATGTGGCCGCCGGCAAGAACCTGGTCGGAGCCGTGCACCAGCCGGCCGCCGTCGTCACCGACCTGACCTACCTCGAAACCCTGCCGGCCGGCGAGTTCCGGTCGGGGTGGGCGGAGATCATCAAAACCGCTATCATCGGCGACGCTTCGCTGTTCGATCTCCTGCGAGCGGAGCGCACTGCCCTGATAGCCCGAGATGCCGCGCTCTTCCCTGATGTGGTGGCGCGCACCTGCGCCTTCAAAGCGCAGGTCGTGGCGGAAGACCCGCGTGAAGCCGGGCGGCGCGCCATCCTGAACTACGGCCACACCGTCGGGCACGCCTTGGAGGCGGCCGCCGGGTACGGCAGGATCATGCATGGCGATGCCGTTGCCTGGGGGATGAAAGTGGCGGCGAGGCTCAGCCTCCGTCTCGGACTCACCAACGCCCGGACCGTGGCGACCCAGGACCAACTGCTGGCCGAGTACGGGCTGCTGGGCCCACTGCCCGAAGTCTCGCGGGCCCGCCTGCTGGCGGCCCTCCGCCACGACAAGAAGGCGAAGGATGGCGAGCCCCGCTGGGTGCTGCTCCGGGAGCTGGGGCGGGTAGAGTACGGGTGCCAGGTGCCGGCGGCCGACGTCGAGGCAGTCCTGGACGAGGTGCTAGCGGGATGAAAGTGCTGGTGTTGAACGGGCCCAACCTGGCCAGCCTCGGCCGGCGGGAGCCCATGATTTACGGCAAG
>DASPZT010000120.1:0-4143 GCA_035636135.1 Candidatus Limnocylindria bacterium
CCGCGGGGTTCGCCGCTCCATCCCAGTAGCTGGCCAGGCCCGTGAAGCGATCCTGGACCGCGGCGGTGTATGTCGTGCCGCCGACGAGGCTGGCCGGCACGCCGGCCAGGGCCAGCGTCCCTACCAGGACACGGCTGAACGGCCACAGATACGAGTACTTGTTGCCGCCGGTCCAGGGATAGGTCTCGCGGTACACCGAGGTGCCACCCTGCACATGAAAGTACTTCTGCATCGCGTTGTACACGGCCACGGCCCGGTCCGCACTCGTCTGCTGGTTGGTCGTCGCTGCCGCCTCCGCCACGGATGCGGCCCAACCAGTCGCACCCAGCGGCGGGATCGCCAGTATGCCGGCCACCAGCCTCGCCGCGCGGGCCAGCGCGGCTCGCCGCGTCAGGTCACCCCTCATGCGTTCCACCCCCTGGTGTTTCTCTTTCAAACGGCCCGCCCTGCTCTTCAATAGGTCGCATACTGCTGGTAGGCAGCCAAGGAGGGCTTCGGGTTACCGTTGGTATCCACCAGGCCATAGTCGTCGCCAGTGACCCCGAGATCCTGTGTGCGATACCAGTAGCCGCGTCCGACGTAGCTGGCTCCCTTTAAGGTCTGGTAGGTGATCTGGAGATTCTGTGCCTGGATACTGGGGCTCACCGAGCCAGTACTCCAGCCAAACTCCGTCACCTGGGTCTGCTTGGATGATGGCTCGCCGCCGTAATTCGTGTAGATCTTGCGCAAGTCGTTCAGGTACTTCTGGACGGTGTTGCTGCTGGTAGTGGTGCCCTGGTTGATGTACAGGTGCTGGCCGACCGCGTCGAACGGCGCGGCGCCTTTGATCCAGCCGGCAATCTTCCAGCCCATGCTGTAGGTCGAGCACAGGTAGTCGCCGCCGCTGGGCACCGTGCTCGGGCAGTTGCCGCCACCAGCTTTCGCCTTAAAGCCGATGTGGGCGCCCTTGTGGGTGCCGCCTGGATCCAGGCCGAGCAGGCCGCCCGAGACCACCGGTGCGGTGCTGTTGGCCTGTTTGATAGCGGTGTAGGCTCGCGACAGGAGTTGCGCAAAGTTGCTGGGATAGATGAAGCTGCTGCCGGTGTAGACGCCGGCACTCGGGTTGGCCGACCAGGCGTTCGCCTCGTTCCACACTTCCCACTGGACGACCAGCGGGCCGTTGGTGCCGTTAAAGTGGCTGGCCAGCACGCCCGCCGCGTTCTGGGCAAACGCCTGGATGTAGGCGTTGTTGCCGTTGCCACCAGGGGTGTTTTCGGCGTTACTCGCCGTCCAGTCGCTTTGCTGACCCGGCCACGCCTCGGACGAAAGCAGGCCGAGCACTTTGAGGTTCTTGGACTGGAGACTGGCGAGCACCTGGTCATAGGTCTCTAGCGCCGTCTGCCCGTTGCAGCCGACTGCCGTCCAGTTGGTAAAGCATTGACCGAGACGGAAGTTGACGCGCACCCAGCCGGCGCCCGCCTGCTGCATGTATCCGACTTCGTCGGACAGGAGTTGTCCGCCGGCGATCTGACCCTGGTCACCCACCGCCCAGCCATCCTGGAGACCCTGAGTGCCTTGCGCCGCCTCGGCCGCGGGCAGCACGCTCATCAGGACCCCCAGCAACACCAGCGTGGTGGTCCCACGCGTCCAGCGCCTCAACGGTCGCATACGGTCGTCCTCCTGCGGCAGCCCCGGACGCCTGTAGCGGTCCGCTCGAGGCCCGCCCGTTATACACCCAACAACTCGCCGTTGAGTCCAGGCAAGCCCACAGCTCGTCGACGTTTAGCCTTGATTTCCGGCGCCCGGAGCCCCCTGTCTGGGGGGTTATTGAAAATTCGTGGCGCTGAGGCAATAACGCTCGGCCCGATTCCGCGTTGGCTCAGGGGTGGGGGAGTCATCACACATCTGCACTCCCCTGAAATCCTTGAGAAGGAACAAGCAATGCGTTTTAAGATCGGCTCCGCACTTATAGGGATGGCGCTAGCCGTCTCGATGACTGCGGTGGCGTGGGCTCAGGCGGACGACGATACACCCGGGCCGGACGATCCTGTGTCCTCTGACACGGTGGCGGCGCCCGTAGCAAACCAGAGTGCCCCACCGATGCTGTTCCTGCAATTGGTCGATCCAACCGCGGAGGACGTCGAAGTCCCACTTGGGACTGCTCAGCTAACGGTGCGTGGCATCACGCTGCCAGGTGCGGTGGTTAGCGTCGACGGCAATCTCGCCGACGTCGACGACCAGGGCGGCTTTGTAGGCCTCAGCCCAATCGATCAGGGCGCCAACGAGATCGAGGTCGTGGCCTCAGACGGCCAGGGCAATCAGGTGACTACGACGTTGTTCGTGGTACGCAGCGACTGAATTTTTAGTGACAGAAGAAAGAGATTTCGATTCATGCGACACACACAACTGACATTCGGCGGCCGACTGCGTGCCGCATTCATCGGCGGCGCCGCCAGCCTGGTGCTCGTCGGAACGACCATAGCCGGGACAGCTCTGGCCGCCGATCAGCCGACCACGACCGCCACGACTGCCGCGGCGCAAACCGCCGAGGCGCTGGGACTGCACACTCACCAGTTGCACGGCATCGTGAAGACCGCTCCGTCGGCTGGCGCGACGACATTCACGCTCACGACGGTGCGCTACGGCGACGTGACTGTGTCGTTCGCGGGTAGCACGCCCAAAGGTCGCGCTCATGCTCACGGCAAGGCTCGCTCGTCTGAGCTGGCCAAGGCGGCCGACCTCAAGGCGGGCGACCGCGTGGTAGTTCTGGGGCGCACCAGCGCCGATGGCAAGAGTTTTGTCGCCCGGCGCGTGCACGTGCTGCCCGCCAGGGATGCTGCCGGTAAGGCCACCCACCTGGTGAGCACGATCTCCAGCGTCGCCACCGGCAGCGCTGGGACGACGCTCACGATCAAGCTGGCCGATGGGACGACCCAGTCGGTATCCGTCTCGTCTGAGACGAAGATCCGCCCCGTGGGCAAAAGCGTGGCCGATCTCAGCGTGGGCATCCGGGTGACGGTCGTCAGCAAGAACGGCACCGCGACCAGTGTCGTGGTCATGCCTACCTGATCGACGACAGCGGAGGCCGAGCAGTTGGACCCCTGGTGCCTGGCCCGGCGCCTGCCGGCGCATTCGCCTATCAACGGCGCGCTGAACCGGGCTGCCCGTCGCTAGTGGTGGATGCTCAGGTTCCCGGACTCGCGGCCCGCTATGGGCGCCTTCTCGACCGGATGCGCGTCAGCGCGTAGCCACCAAATCCGAGCATGCCAGCGCCGAAGAGGAACAGGCTGTCCAGTTCCGGTGTGGCTGACCACTGCGGGCCGTCGCCCTGGTTCTGGCCCTGCCCGTTGCCGTTGCCACCCTGCCCATTCGGTTGCGCGTGGACCGTCGAGACCGCAGCCATGCACAGAAGCGCAAACCCGCTTGCGCGAACAAGTCTGGCCAACTGGAGAGAGCGCCGATCACTGCCCGCTGTGAAGGAAAACATTTTACCTTCTTCCCTCGCGGTGCGGGCGCGAGAAGCACGTATTTGGTTGTTCCTCCGACAAGCGTCGGGGGCGGCGGTTGAGGAATGGTTATGCAGCCGTTACCGCACTGTTGAGCGTCCAAGCCCACCCAAAAAGTTAGGCAAACCCATGGAGAGCAGGTCGGACAGTTGTGCGGGACGCTAAACCAGAGAGGTCAGGGCTGTGCCCGTCTTCGGGCCAACCCTGACCCCCAACCTTACTTACTGGCAGGGCTGGTGGAGTTGAATGTTGCCGCCTCCGAGTCTGCCGCCGGCCGCGTAGCTCGACAGCCTCACGCTGAACGTGTCGAGGTCCTTGTCTGGATCACCGTTATCGGCCACGTCCGCCGCGTAAGTAAAGCCGCTCTGGCCGTTAATCTCCGCTCTCCCCTCAATGTGACGGCTCGTTGGACCCGTGACCGTGTAGGCCGTGACGCCTGTGCCGTGCACGATGGGACCACCGGCGCCGTGGTCGTGGTACTCCAGATGACCCCAGAACGCGCCGTTCTTCACGCCGCCCGCCACCGCAAAAGTTCCCTTCGCGCCTGACGGGGTTGTGATCCAGCCACCGCCGGTCACGAAGTCACTGCCGCCGCAGTTGACCGCGCCTGGCGTTGGGCAGGTGATGTCTGCGTGCGCTGACGAGACCACCACGTCCG
>DASPZT010000121.1:0-3635 GCA_035636135.1 Candidatus Limnocylindria bacterium
GCCAGCTCCAGCTGATCGTGGACGAAGCGGGCCCCGGTCATCGACTCGATGGCCGCCCGTACCGGCTGCTGGTAGCGCGCCGCCCGCCCGGCCAAGTCCTGCAGCCCGTCGACCGTGGGCAGGACGGCCAGGTGCTCCAGCTGCTCACCGTGTTCACTGAGCAGTGCCACCTCCAACCGCTTGCGACTGAGATCGAGTCCAGCGTGCATCATATGGGTGGGCCTCCTTGCCCCTGGGTTTTTGACACCAAGAGTGTCCCCTCTTGAATGCCTCGGGTGGGAGGCCCCGCTTCATAACATTCAGTTACGCACCGACGGGTGCGCGCCTTCGCGTGCTCGTCGCCGCCTTCGGCTCATCTCGCCCCGCATCCCAATCTGCTTCGTCTGCTCGGTGGATCCGGGCTTAGCGCGAAATCCGCAGGCTGAGGTCGAACGCCTTCACCGACTGGGTGAGCTGGCTGACCGAGATGTAGTCGACGCCGGCCAGCGCGTAGGCGCGGGCATTGTCCAGGCCGACCTTGCCGGAGACCTCAACCTTGGCCCGGCCCTGGATGAGGGCGATGGCCTGGCGAACCTGGCCGGGCGGGAAGTTGTCCAGCATCACCATGTTGACCCGGGCCAGCAGGGCCTGCTCCAGCTCGTTCATGTTGGTGACGGTCAGCTCGATGCGTTTGCCGGGATGGGCTTTCTTGAGGGTCCGCACGATGCTGGCCACCCCATCGCTCAGCGCCAGATGCGCCTCGGTCCCCACCAGGCGGTCCGCCAGCGTCCGCTGATGGCTCATCCCGCCGCCCACCTCGACCGCGTACTTCTCCAGGAAGCGCATGCCCGGAGTGGTCCGGCGGGTGTCCAGGATGCGGGTCTTGGTACCCTTGACGGCGTTCGCGAACTTCGCCGTCTGGGTGGCGATGCCTGAGAGGTGCTGGATGAAGTTCAGTGCGGTCCGCTCGGCCAGCAGCACGCTGAGCGCCGGGCCGGAGATGCGGGCCACCAGCTGACCCCCGGCCAGGGCCATGCCGTCGGTGGCGCGAGCCTCGAAGGTGATGTTCTTGTCGACCAGCTCCAGGACCCGCTTGAACACCGGCAGGCCGGCCAGCACCCCGTCCTCGTTGGCGACCAGCTTGCCCCGGGCTTTGAGCCGGGGCGGGAACAGCGCCTGGCTGGTGGGGTCCCCCTCGGCGATGTCCTCGGCCAGCGCCTCCTTGATCAGCTTGTCCAGTTGCGCCTGCGGAAACCGAAAGGTCACTACCGGGGCGGGCTTGGGCGGCGCCGCCGGGGGAGGCGGGGGCGGGGGCGGGGCGCCGAACCCGGGCCGAGGCGGGATGCCGAAGCGGGCGCCGGTCCGGGGTGGAAACGAGGCACTGGGCCCGGCCGATCTGGGTGGCTGGAGGGCGGGGCTCACCGGCATCTGGGCGACCGTCGGCGCTGCCAGGATGCCGGGGTGCGGACTGGGAGCGATGGCCGGCGGGACCGGGCGGGCAGCCGAGCGCCCGTCGCTCGAGGCGGTTATGCCGGCCGCCGGGCGCTCACGCCTTGGAGAGGCGGGCTTGCGGGCGTGAACCGTCTTCCGGGCGACCTTGACCCGGGACGCGATCCGGGTGGTCGGCCTCTTCTTCTTAGCGGCCTTGGATTTTTGAGCCGAGGCGGACGGCTTCCCTTTGGACGAACGTGACTTCAGTCGCTTCCCGCCCCCAGCACGACGTTATCGATCAATCTTGTGGATCCCAGTTTAACAGCGGTCGCCAATATATTGCCCGCGGTGGCCCTTGCCGGCCGTTGCAGGCCGATCTCCTCGAAGCAGGCAACATAATCCACCGCCAGGCCGGGCGCCGCGGCCATCCGATCGCGGGCCACCTGTTCCAGGCGGTCGGGGTCGCGCTCGCCCGTCCGGAAGGCTACTTCGGCCGCGCGGAGGGCCGAAAAGATCACGGGCGCGTGCCTCCGCTGCTCGCCAGTCAGGTAAACATTACGGGAGCTCAGGGCCAGCCCGTCAGGCTCCCGAACGGTGGGACAGGCGACCACGTGCACCGGCAGCGCGAAGTCCCGCGCCAGCTGGCGGACTAGCAGCAGCTGCTGGATGTCCTTCTGGCCGAAGTAGGCGCGTTTGGGCTGGGCCACCTCGAACAGCTTCAGCACCGCGGTCAGGACCCCTCGGAAGTGCCCCGGGCGAGCCTGACCCTCCAGTCGCTCGCCCAGGGCGCCAGGGTCCACCGCCGACTTGAAGCTGGGCGGGAAAAGCTGGTCGACCGAGGGATGGAACAGGGCGTCCACTTGCAGCGCCGCCACGCGCCCGGCGTCCTGATCGAACGGGCGGGGGTAGCGGGCGAAGTCCTCGTCGGGGCCGAACTGGAGCGGGTTGACGAAGATGCTGACGATCACCCGGGCGTGCTCCCGTCGGGCCCGGGTCACCAGGCTCTCATGACCGGCGTGGAGCGCCCCCATGGTGGGCACCAAGCCGATCTCGTCGCCCGCCTGCCGCCAGGCCAGCGCCTGCTGCTGCAGCAGGTACGGCTCCTCGTAGATCCTCACGCAGTGGGCTTGGACGCGTACTCGTGCGCCGGGTCGGGGAAGGCGCCGCTGCGGACCTCCTCGTCAAACCGGCGCACCGCCCGCTCGATCTCTGGTCCAAGCTGCGCGTAGGCCTTCACAAACTTGGCCACGTGGTCAGGGGTCAGGCCGAGAACGTCCTGGATGACTAGCACTTGGGCATCGGTGTGCGGACCGGCCCCGATGCCGATGGTGGGGATGGCCAGCGCGTCCGTCACCCGCTTGCCGAGCGGGCTGGGAATACCTTCCAGCACGATGCTGAATGCCCCGGCGATCTCCAGGGCCTGGGCGTCGGCCAGGATCCGCTCGGCCGCCTCGTCGCTGCGGCCCTGCACCTTCCAGCCGCCGAACTGATTCAGGAACTGGGGGGTCAGGCCCAGGTGCCCCATCACCGGGATGCCCATGCCGGTCAGCGCCCGCGTGTACTCGATCACCCGGCCGCCGCCCTCCATCTTGACGGCGTGCACGCGCGCCTCCTGGAGGAAGCGGCCGGCATTGCGGACCGTGTCCTCCAGCGATGCGTGATAGGCCATGAACGGCATGTCACCCACGATCAGGGCGTTGGGCGCCCCCCGGACCACCGTTTTGGCGTGGTGGACCATGTCGTCCATGGTCACGCTCAGCGTGTCGGGGTAGCCCAGCATGGTCATGCCCAGGCTGTCTCCTACCAGCAAGACGGGGATCTGGGCCCGGTCCAGCCAGCGGGCGGTCGTGTAGTCGTACGCCGTCAGCATGGTGAAGCGCTTCCGCTCCGCCTTCCACTTGCGCAGGTCGGCGATGGTGATGCTCATATGGCCTCCAGAAGGGTGGTTCGCAGCCCGTCCGCCTGGTCTTGGGTCAGGCGGCCGGACTTGACGGCGAGGGCCAGTGTACGGTCGGCCAGGCGGCGATAGAGCTGCTGCAGGTCGGGATCATCGCTGAGGACCGCCAGGTGGCGCTGAATCGTGCGCCCGTCGCCCCGGACCGCCGGGCCGGTGAGCGCGTCCTCGGGGTCGCCGCCGTTCAGGTTGTTGCGCGTCCCGCGCAGCAGTTGCACCAGGGCGCGCTGGGCGGTGGGAGCGGAAACGCCGGACTGCTCCATCAGCCTGC
>DASPZT010000122.1:0-7325 GCA_035636135.1 Candidatus Limnocylindria bacterium
GCAGATGGCCTGACCCATCGACCCGTACGATTGTGCCTGGTAGGAAAGGCCCGAGCGCTGGATGAGCGCAAAGCCCGAGATCTGGTCCTCCACGAAGGTGACGCAGCGCGTTACCAGCCGTCCGCTGGCGTGCTCGATCACCAGGCCGGCCCCGTGGACGGCCGCGTGCGCGGGATGGCCAAGGACCACGGCGGCGGCGCCCACCAGGCCGACCGCCGCCAACACTCGCCACAGACGCCGCAATCCCTTCAGGCCCGTCGCAGCGTCCTCCGCAGCAGGAGTCCGAGCACGACCAGTCCGAAGCCCAACGCCAGTGGCAGCGCCGGTTGACCCCCGGTCGGGGCCAGGTGGGGAGCGGCTGGCGTCGGCGGACAGGCCGGGGACGTCCCCGCTTCAGAGCCGGAAGCCGGCTGCGTCAGCGGGCGCTCCGTGAACGCCGCCGGCGCCAGCGTCGTGGCGAACAGCTTATCGCCGGCGGTGAGCGCGCCGGCGTCGGGACCGCTCGCGATTTGCTCACTGGCCAGGCTGGCCTCGGCGGCTGTGAGCATGTCCGACCAGGGCGCGGTGTGCCGGAGGCCGGCCGCCACGATGGCCTGGATGCCCAGCTCGTTGGAGTTGGGATCGGGGGTGGAGCCGAACGAGAAGAAGCCCCCGTTGGCGAACTGGGTCTTGAGGTAGGCGAAACCATTCTGGATGGCGGGGTCGGCCGGCGAGACGCCGGCCGCGAGCAGCGCCTGCAGGACTATCGCCGTGGTGTTGGAATCGCTGCCGTATTTGCCGGCCGTATCGAAGCTCCAGCCGTGGTCCTGCGGGTTCTGCTTGGCGCGCAGGAAGGGCACTGCCTCCGCCCCCAGTCGCTGGCCGGCGGCGCGGAGCCCCAGGATGGCCAGGCCATCGCTGAAGATGCTGCCGCCATACTGTCCCGGAGCCGCGGCGCAGGCCTGGAGATAGGCGGCGTTCAGCTGCGCGATCATGGGGGCGGTGGGACCGATGTCCGGCCAGGCGGCCCGGGCCAGTAACAATTCGCCGGCGGTTCCCACGTCGGTGGGGACGGCGGGCTTGAGGTAATCGGCCAGCGACGCGGTTCCGTTCTTGAAGGTGGCAGGGTCCTGCGAGGTGGCGGCTAAGCTGAGTGCGATCTCGGCCGAGCGGGCCAGCGGGTTCTCTGGCGCGGCGCCCACCTGCCCCGTGGTCTTGTCCTGCTGGGTGAGCAACCAGGCAACGGCGGCCTGCGCCCGTGTCGGAGCCGGCTGGGCGCCGGCGGGAATAGCCTGGGTCGCGACCGCGACGACAGCGCTGATGGCGGCGAGTGTGATGCGACGCATAGAAACCTCCAGGGAAGTAATGACCGCTGGAGGCCGATCGGAGTGCAAACAAAAAGCTCCCGATCCTTCCGAAGGGGAGCCGAAGATGTTGTGTGCATCTCCCTCTCAGCCTCGAAGAGGGTCGACGTCGAATCTCGGCAGGCAGGTCTCCTGGCTTCTGGATCGGCGCACCTCGCGACTCCTTCCCAAGGCTTTGGCCTCAGTGGACCGCTGTCGGAGGGCTCCCCAGTCACAGTGACGGGTTCGCGCCGGCATCGCACCGGCTTCCCTTTTCAGCTCGTGTGAGCCACCTGTCGAGCTATTCACTTGTCCGACTGATGCCCGGCACCACCTCCCCTTCCATTGAGAGCGGCCTTAGCCCGAATCGGGCCTTAGTGAGGGCGCCATTATAGCCCCTCGGGAAACGAAAACGCCGGCCCTGCGGCCGGCGTTTTCTCACTGAGGCGCTGATCGATTCAAGCCCGAATCCGGGCTAGGCGACGCGCGACTCCTCGAAGTAGGCTTCCAGCTCTTCCAGGGTCGGCACCCGGCCGGGATCCTCGGGCTCGACGTTCATGTAGTGCTCTTGCCTGGTGAAGACCAACTCGATCAAGTCCGGGATCCGCACCGATGGCTGGTAGGGCACGCCGTAGGCCGTCAGCTGTTCGATCACGTCATCCGGGACGATCGTGCGCTCTTTGAGGTTGAGCTCCTCCAGATTCCAGAGAATGTTGTCGAGCGCATAGAGGTTGAGCTTCCGCTCGGCCTCAACGGCCTTTCGCTGCAGCACCTCGTGACGCTGTCGCCAGGTTTCCTCTCGAATGGTTTCGTACATGATCCCGGAACTTTCCTCCGACTCGAATGGTTGGCTGTCGGTCATGGTCGTCTCAATTGCCGAGGGTGGCAAGTAAATTTCGTAAAGAGTTGTTAATCATTGACCCCGTGTGAGCGTGTTCGCAGTTCAGCGGACTCAGCCGCGTCCTGCTCGCTAGCACCCGCTTGGACCGGAACTATGACCGCGAGGCGACCAGGTCGTAGAGCTGCCGCTGCTGCCGCCGCGTCAGGTGACCGTAGAGTCGCCCGGCCACCTGGGCCTGGATGGGGAGCAAGCGCTGCTGCATGCGGCGGCCCGCCAGGGTGAGAGAGACGGGCTTGTACCGCCGGTCGCCGTCTGCGGCGGATCGGGTGATGAGCCGGCGTCGCTCCAACCGGCGCAACAGCTGGGTCAGGTTACTGACATCGCAATGCAGGGCCCTGGCTAGCGCCGATTGTGCCACGCGCTCGTCGGATAGGGCCAGCAGCACGCGCATCTGGGCGACCGTCAGGCGAAGCCGATGCAGCTTCCCGGCCGTCTCGTGGTCGGCCGCGATCGCCAACTCCGCGAGTCGGGTGGCGATCAGCGCGGTCAGACCGGGTTTCGGGCGTGCCACAAGCTTGTTGGACCCAGCGGGATAATACCCGCAATGGCGTACCTGGCGAGCGAGGAGCAACCTCATCCGGCGCGCGAGAGCGTGGAGGTCTACGTGCGGACCTACAACACGTTGCTGCGCAGCTCCGGCGAAACCAAGATCCGGGTGCTGGAGCAGACCCACATCGGCATGGGCTCCAGCCTTCACCCGAAGGCGGGCGAGCCGGAGGTCGATGCCGGCGCCTTCATCTACGCGCTGCGCCGCCTGCCGCTCTGCATGATGAGCGTCCGGCGGGTCATCCTCGGCCAGTCGGCCGAGCTTTTCGAGCGGATGCTGCACGTCGACGTCGAAAGCTGGGAGATGCAGAGCGCCCCGGGACGCCGGCGGCGCTATTACTACGACGGTCGCGAGACCCTGGCGGCCTTTATTGCCAGCCCCTCCGACGTGGACGACATGGTGCCCCAGCTGGTGGCCTTCCAGATCGAATGGAACAAGATCCACGAGCTGCTGCAGCCCGAGGAGCTGCCCGCCGGCATGCCGGTCCCGGAGCAGCTGGCTCTGGCCGAGCGCCTGGGCATCTCCGAGGGCGACTGGATCCGGCTGGAGGAGATCTGGGGTCCCGACCTCCTCCGCAGCCTGCAAGCGATCAAAGCGGATGAGAAGAACTGCACCATCCGGATGCTGGGCGGCACCCAGGTCGGGTACTCGAAGACGACCCGGCGCTGGTGGGAGCCGATCCAGTCGTTGCTCCGAACCGAAGGCCTGGAGGGTCGCCCCATCTACTTTGTGTCCAGCAACACCCACAGCCTGGTCAACCTGCTCAGCGGCTCGGCTCGCCGCCACCAGGACGAGATCGTGAAGTTCATCGAGCAGACGAACAACCTGGAGCTGGTGCCGGAGCTGCGCAAGCTCCGTCAGCGCCAGTCGCGGGGCAACTGGGACAACTTCCTGTACTACGCCGCCCGCGTCTACTACGGACAGTCGCCAGACGCCACCAGGCTACGGGCTGCCCGTACTCAGGAGGAGGAGCAGCACGGTATCTACTTCCTGGCCAGCCGGGCCGGGCTCGACGTGGCCGCCCAGGTGATGGTGCTGGACCGGCTGGACGCCTCTGCCCTGGATCCGCGCCTAGGGCATCCGGCGAGCGAGCGATTGCGCCAGTCCCCCGCCGTCATCCTCAACATCAACTATCCGCTGGGGCAGGCCTCGTACAACATCCTGCGAGTGGTCACCGAGAGCATCGACCAGCTGCGGGGCGTCTATGTACTGGGGAAAGCGGCCACGCTCAACGCCAGCATCGGGGACATCATGATCTCGAATGTGGTCTACGACGAGCATTCGGAGAACACCTACTGGCTGGACAACTGCTTCAGCTTCAACAGCGTGGCCCCCTTCCTGGTGTACGGGTCGGCGCTGGACAACCAGCGGGCGGTGACCGTGCGCGGCACGTTTCTGCAGAATCGCGGATACCTCGACTTCTATCACCGCGAAAGCTTCACGGTCGTGGAAATGGAAGCCGGCCCCTACCTGGATGCCATTTACGAGACGACCGAGTCGTCGCGCTATCCGGTGCGGGAGAACATCAACTTCACCCGGCTGCCCTTCGACGTGGGGGTCCTGCACTACGCCTCTGACACGCCGTACACCCAGGCCCGCACGCTGGGGGCTCGGGGGCTGTCCTACTACGGGCTGGACTCGACCTATGCCTCATCGGCCGCCATCCTCCGGCGGATCTGGGCCCAGGAACATGTGCTGGACTCGGAGCTGGAGCCAGCCTGGACCGAGGCAGAGTCCCCGCCGGGGGCATAAGCCTCGCCCTGCATAAAAGAAGAAGGCCGCGTGGGGCGCGGCCTTCGAAGGGGAGGAGGGGGGTCGATGTACTGCGCACGATGAGGCTAGCAGTGGGCACTTACAGGCGGTCTAACAAGCCTGAGCCCGAATCTATCGATCGAGCTTGCATCTCGGGCGCGGATGCGGGCGATCCGGGCGTCGTCTCCTGCGCGCGCTCGGTCACGCATCGACGGATGCGCTCCCTCGCGTGCTGGTCGCCTCCTGCGGCTCGGCACGCCCCGCCTCCCCATCGGTGGCGCCCGACCCGTAGATCCGGGCTTTAGGCGGCTTTCCGGTTTCGGCGCGCGCGCTTCCTGTGGTTGGCAAGATCCTGTAACGCTTTGTCGACCAGGCGGTCCGCAGGGTCGAGATGTTTGGCGTCTAGCAACACTGCCTGGGCGGCGATCACGTCGTCGTGTTGCAGGTACGCCAGCCCCAGCTGCAGTGCCAGCCCAGCATCGGTTCGGGTCACCTGCACCGCAGCCTCCAGGTACGGAAGTGCCTCCTGGGGACGGCCGATCTCGAGCAGCAACGAGCCCAGCTCGGCCAGCACATCGGGCTGGTCGGGAATAACGGCCAGCGCTCGCCGGTAGGCGGCCTGCGCGACCTCCGCCCGCCCCAGCTGGCGATGCTGACGGCCGATGAGGAACCAGGTTTGCCAGCCGGCCGGCGCCAGCGCCATGGTCCGGCCGTAGGAGACCGTGGCGGCGGCCCGGTCGCCCAGGGCGTCGCAGGCGGCACCCAACCGGAAGGCGATCTCGGGATCGTTGGGGTCGAGCCCGGCCGCCCGCTCCAGCAGCTGGCGGGCGCGCTCGTAGTCGCGCAGCCGGTGACAGAGTATTCCGAGCCGCAGGGCGGGCGTGGCCGCTTCGGGCGCCCTCTTGACCGCCGCCTCGTAACGGATCAACGCCTCGCGGACGTTTCCCGTGGCCTCGGCCGCCAGCCCGCTCTCCAGGAGACGCTCGACTTCGGTGACCGCGGCCATGCGGGGATAACGTGCCGTTCCGGGGTCCTTTGCCGGCTGCCCGTCCCGGGGACGTGCAGCGGCGGTCACAAGTTGACTACGCCTCCAGAAACTGCGCCAGCTCGGGCTCGTCCATGCGCAGCGGCGGCACCACGGGGGTGTAGTTGAGCCGTGCGGCCAGCTTCATAGCCAGCTCGGGTTTGAAATCCACCGGGGTAAAGCCCTTGCCGGTAAAAATGCCAAGCGCCTGGTCTCGGATCACCAGCGCGGCGCCTTCTTTGCGGGCCAGGACGGTGATCATGCCGATGCGACCGGTGCCAGCTGGGCCACCAGCCGGGCGAGCTGGGTTGGCTTGAAGGGCTTCTCGAGGGTGGCCGCCGCTCCAGCACGGCGGGCGCGCTCGGGCGCAGCCGCGTCACGGAACTCGGTCAGCATCACCACCAGGTTGCTGGGGACGAGACGCTCCAGCAGGAGGAAGGCATCGCCGTCTGGCAGGGTTGAGTCCAGCAGCACCAGGTCCGGGCGAAACGCCAGCGCCGCGGCGGCGACCCGCGTGGCCTCGGTCACCCAGGTGACCGTGTGGCCCTCCCGCTCCAGCTTGAAGACGATAATGGCGCCGATGTTGGGATCGTCTTCCACGACCAGGACGCGGGCCATCGTCGTTTCGATGATACCCATCCGGGGATAAGCCGTGATGCGCCGGCAGTCGTCTCGAGCCTCTCGTATCTCCCGCTCGGGACGGTGATCAGCCTGCTCCTGCTCGGAGTGCTGCTCGTCCAGCGGCGTCAGGCCGCCAAGTAGGCGCCGCCCTGGTCCGCATGCCGCGCGGCGGTTGCCCGTTACGGGAGTGAGATGTGGCAGCCGCGCCTTCGCCAGTTCATGGAACGGATGTCGGGCCGGTTGACGCCGCCGGAGGTCACGCCCGTCGACCGCATCCAGCTGATGTTGTTGCCGGTCGCCGATCTATTCATGATCCTGATGTACTCCCGGCCGCCGGGGGGGTCCCTGCGCACTGCCCGGGTCACTCTGATGACGATCTGGCTGGCCGCGGCGGTGGCGGTGCTGGTCGGTATCCCGGCCGCGGTTCTGCTGGTGCACGGCGTCGCCGGGCTTCAGCCCCTGCCGATCGCGATCGGCCTGATTGGGGTGTCGGTCGGGCTCGGAGCGGGGATCCTGGCGGTGTTCGGCGTCCGGCAGCGCATCCTGATCGCCGCTCGGCAGCGGACCACCTAGCAACGCCCTCCCCGTTCGTCCCCAAGCGAGGGAGAAATGAAGACGGGGGAATGACGCAAAGAGCCCCACGCCGGTGGCGCAGGGCTCCTGCTCCGAACTGCCGGTCTTACGCGGCGAGGCGCGTTCTTGGCGCGTGGTCCCTTGGGGCTTGGTTCAACCTCAAACTGGACCTTCTCGCCACCGAGCAGGCGGTCGAAATCGCTGTCGACGCCGCTCCGATGGAAGAAGTAGTCGCGCCCGTCTTCGGCGGCGATAAAGCCGAATCCGCGCTCAGACACGAGCTTCTTGATAGTCCCGGTTGCCATTGATGGCTCCTCCTTTCCCGAACCAGATAGGCCGCACGCACGGGCCTGTTCGAGAGAGAGCCACGGCGAGCGCGTCCCGAGCGGACGCTACCGCCTTCTTACCCCTGGCCTGTCCCTGGTAAACCCTGCGGAAGACCCCCTCCCCGGCCCCGGTTCTAGCAGGCAACCCGCGGGGCGGCGAAGCTCGCCGCCCCGCGCTCACTTCCTCGCCTTCGACGCCGCATCATGTACACAGCCCCCAACGAGCTCCCGCCGATCCAGGAGGAGTCATGACCGCACC
>DASPZT010000123.1:0-6342 GCA_035636135.1 Candidatus Limnocylindria bacterium
GACCAAGGAGTGGTACGCGGGCGAGGACATCGGCCGGCCGCGGCTGCGGCGTCTCGATACCGAACCGGATTGGGACCCGGTCGTGAAGGATCCAGACGATCCCGATGAGATCGTGGCGAAGAAGGTGCGGGCGCTGCAGGCCTCCTATGAGACCGTCGACCGGCTGGCCGTTGGCCTCTTCTACGCAGTGGAGCTGCCGACCTACGACGACCAGCTAGCGGCCAAGGTGCCGGCGCTCAAGGATCATCCGCTGGTGGACCTGCCGGTCTTCCAGCGCGACGTGACACCGTTATTCAAAGAGCTGGAGTAAGGTCATCCCGCCATCCGGCGGGGGAGGTTCGCGGCTCTTGGTGCGAGCCGCGAACCTCGAATGCCTCGGTCGGACCGGGTTCAGACACGCGCATCCTGGTTAGGACGGGAAGCCTGGGAGTGGGGCGCGTACTCTGCTGCCTTGCTCTCCTGCGGCCGACCGCGGGGCTCGTCGCTTGACTGCGACTCGCCGCCTCTTGGCAGTGAGCGATGAAGAGGACCCGCAGCTCCTCGATGACCGCACGGTCGCCTCGCTGGGCCAGGTCGACCTCCTCCTCGGCTGCGGTGACCTGCCGGCGGAGTACCTGGACGCGCTGGCGACCCGTTACCGGGTGCCGTTGTTGTTCGTGCGGGGAAACCACGACCCGCCGCGGCCCCAGGGCGACTATCCGCTGGGGGGCGACCTGGACGGGCGAGTAGTTCAAATGGCGGGCTTGCGGATCGCCGGGCTGGAGGGGGCCCACTGGTACCGGGGGGGGCCACAACAGTACCGGGAGTGGCAAATGAGCCTCAAAGTGCTGAGGCTCGGCTTGCGGCTCCGTCGGCGCCCGCTGGACATCCTGCTCCTGCATGGGCCACCGGCCGGCGTCCACGAAGGCACCGACCTCGCTCACCAGGGCCTGCGCGCCGTCCGCCGGGCAACCGAACGGTGGCGGCCCCGGATGCTCCTGCACGGGCACGTGCACCCGCACGGGTCGCTTTCCCAGCGGGATACGACGATTGGGCCGACCAAGGTGATCAACGTGCACGGCCACCGGATCCTGGAACTGGAACTGGAACGGGCGTGAAGGAACTCCGCGGCCGGCTCGCCTTCAACGCCGCCCTCCTGCAGCGATTCCTGGCCGAGGCGGGGGCCCTCATGCGCGGTCAGCAGAAGGCCCTGCTGTCCTTCGACGAGGTGCGCAGCGCCGCCCGCATGGAGGGACAGTCTTACCGTGGCCTCCGGGAGATTCCCGTGGCACAGATCCGCGGCACGGTGGGGCGGATGGGCGACTTCGACGCCTCCTTTTTGCCCGCCCGGCCGCACCTGCGCGAACGATGGGCCCGCCTGGATACGGCCATGCGGCGGGGGGAGGCGATCCCACCGATTGAGGTGTATCAACTGGCCGGCGCCTATTTTGTCAAGGACGGCCATCACCGGGTGTCCGTGGCCCGCCAGCTCGGTCAGGCGACCATTGCCGCCCGGGTAATCGGGGTCCGCACGCGGGCACCTCTGGATGGCGAGATTGACGCCGAGCAGCTCCTGCGGGCCAGAGAGTATGCCGACTTCTTAGAGCGCACCCGGCTGGACCGGGTGCGACCCCAGGCGACTGTGGAGGTCAGCCGGCTGGGTCAGTACGACCGGATCCTGGAGCACATCCTTGGCCATCGCTACTTCCTGGGCCTGGACCAGGGCCGGGAGGTGCCCTTGCCGGAGGCGGCGGCCAGCTGGTACGACCACGTCTATCTGCCTGTGATCGAGCTGATCCGGGAGTATCGGATCCTGGAAGTCTTCCAGGGGCGCACCGAGGCCGACCTCTTCCTCTGGATCACTGCCCGCTGGCTAGAGCTGAGCAAGATGGGACGCCCCACCGGGCCGGCGGAGGCCATCGCCGACATCCTGTTCGAGGTCGAGGGCCTCCCTGAGCCGTCAGCCAGCCTGCGGGCCCTGGTCCGGGAGTGGCTGGGTCCGCCCCGTCGCTGGATTCGAGCGCTGCCCGGGTCTGCTAGTGGGCCTCGCCCGTCTGGCGCTTCTCGGGATATGCGGCATTGATCTCGGCCCGCACCCGCGCCTTGTCGGCGTCCGTCTTGAAAAAGTCGAAGTTCCAGGCGATGAACTTCCGCTGGTCGGCCGGGACCTCGTCCTCGGGGTAAATGGCGGCCACCGGACAGGGATCGACGCAGGCGCCACAGTCGATGCACTCGTCCGGATTGATGTAGAGGATCCGGTCCTCGGCGCCGCCGTCGATGATGCAGTCGACCGGGCACACATCCACGCAGGACTTGTCCTTCAGGTCGACGCAGGTCTCGGTGATGATGTACGCCATAGCGCTAAGTATAGGTCTCGTTTTCCGCAGCCCCGGCCGTCCGCCGCCGTAGCTCGGCCAGCTGCTCCTCCACCAGCTGCGACAGGGAAAGCCGGTGGGAGGCGGCGTACTGCTTGGCAAAGTCGCGCAGATCCTTCTCGATTTCCACCAGGAGTCGCTCCTTCGCCATGCTGTAACGAACAGGTTACCCCGGAGCGCTTGCTCCAGCGCAGGTTGGGGGCGGATGGCAAGAGGTGGCTTCCCGGCTCCGTTAACACTCTCGTGGCTGAGCGTCGCCCTGGGCAGAAGCTTGTCTACCGGCGGCCTCGGAAGGTGTCCTGGGGGACGCGGATCGCGGCAGTGTTGATGCTGGGTCTGGCCGGGGTCGGTTTTGGCGGTTTCCTGCTCGTCATCCTTCCCAAGCAGTCGGCCGATCTCGGGACGACCGCCGCTGCCCAGGTCGTGGCCGCCCAGCAGAGCACCGGACAGGTTGGGCGGTCGGTGACGACCCTCTGGGGCGGCATCACACCCACGGGGAGCGTCCTGCTGAGTCCCGATAAGGTCACCGCCGGCCTGGCTGCTGCCCAGGCAGCCGAAAAGGCCGCCGACGCCGCCAACACGGACATCCAGGCCGCCCTGGCCGTCCTGCTGCAGGCGGACGGCATCCCATTCCAGCTGAGCCCCCCGCCGTACATCGCACCCGACCGGGCCATCCTTGGCCACCTCGATAAAGTCGTGCAGTCGAGCCGGCGGCTGGCGTACGCAGCCTCTCTCCAGTTTGCCATCGCCCAGCATGCCCAGCAGGATCAGGCCTCCGTGGCGGGGACGCTCAAACCCGCTCTCGCCGCCCGCAACTGGGTGCTGGTGGCCCGCACTGCGGCGACGCTGAAGGACGATCTGAAGGCGCAGGTGGACCTGGCCGCCACTCCTGAGGCCCTGATGGATCCCGCCTGGGGGAAGTGGCTCGACGGCCTCGCCGCCTACGACTACACCGCTCAGCAGTACGCCCTGGCGGAGTCTTCCGGCCAGTCCTCCGCGGCCCAAGGCTTGCGCCGGACCCTGGACCAGCAAGACGCGCAGGTGGCGGCTGCCTGGAGCGCGGCGGTTGCCGGGAACGCCGCCTGGCAGCACAGCACCGTCCAGCCGATCCTCGACAGCCTGGCGAAGGAGCTCGCTACCGGCCACGCGGCCTGAAATTGCGGGCTCGCGGCTGTGTCATCATGGACGGATGCGCGGCCCTGCGGCCGCCGGCCTGCTCGTCGTCGTCGCGCTCTCGGGGTGCATCCCCGCCTCGCGGTCCGTCGCGGCCGGCACGTGTCTGAGCCCGGTCGCCCCACAGGCGCTGGAACCGATCACGCCCGGCTTGGGCGCCCCTACCGGAGCGCTGGTCACTGCCGATGATCGCCTGTGGATCACCGACGCCTCGAATGGAGCGGTCGGCCGCCTCAACCCGGACGGCTCGATGACCGTCTGGGCCCAGGGCTTGCACGACCCCGGGGCCATGGTCGAGCTGGACGACGGGTCACTCCTGGTCGCGGAACGCGAGAGCGGTGCCATCGTGCAGGTCATCCCGGGGCTGGGGCTGTTCCTCTTCCGAGCCTCCGACCGCCACCTGCCTGGCATCACCGGCATGGTGAACGCGCCGGGAGATTCGGTGTTTGCGGCAGTCCCAGGTCAGCTCCTCCACGTCAGCCGCGACCACGAGGAAGTCATTCTGCACGGCCTCAGCGACAAGCCCACGCTCGCGTTGGAGCCCGGCGGCGGGATCCTGATCAGCGACCGGAACATCGGCCTGCAGCGGCTGGACCGCAGCGGCGTCCTCGGCGTCATTGCCGGGGTCCCGCCCATCCGCTCGATCGCCGTCGATCACCACGGGTGGCTCGTCTTCATCAGCGAAAGCGGGGAGCTCTGGCGCTGGATGGGCCGCAGCGGCACCCGCCTGCTCTCCGGCCTGCCAGCCGACGCCACCGTATCGGTGGACCAGGCGGACAACATCCTGGTGGTGGATCCACGCCGGAATCGGGTGTTGCGCCTGGTCACGACCTTCATTATTCGCCCGGCCAGTCGCGTCCGAGCCGCGTTCGGGAAGGCCGTCACGCTCTGCTTGCCGGTCGAACGGGCGGGCGCCTACCGGGAGCCGATCACCATGACCGTCGCCGAGGCACCGCCGGGGATCGCCGCCGAGGTGCGGCGGCAGCCGGCCGGCACCCAGGGTGCCACGCTTAGCCTGTTGAGCGACCTGCCCAAGCGGTTAAAGCAGGGAGCAATCGTGCTGGAGGTCCAGAGCGGCACCCTCAAGCAGCGCTTTTTCGTGACACTTGACTTCGGCGGTTGACCTCTTTAACAGCTCGCCCTAGACCTAATGGGGATGAACCGGGTGTAGCCCCTGGTCAACCTGGGCTGATTCAGCGGTAGGTTTAGAGCTGAATCCAGAATAGGTTGACTTATCGGTAAATCTCGGTTAGGGTTCAGCAGGCTTTCTGGAAGGGAGGGGAGCTTTCGGATCAAAGGTCGAATCCCCGGTGGCAAGTGCGCCTACTCGTTACGGCGTGAAGTTTTTTGAGAGAGGGAGAAAAGTTGAGAAAGTTACTCGGTCTCGTGGCGACAGCGGCCGCCCTGTTGGTACTCGCGGTTCCGGCTTCGGCCGACAATGGAGCTAACGCGATCAGCTTTACGCAGACCATCAACAACCAGACGATCGTCTTTCCTGTTACCCCACTTTGCGGTCTGCCGGCCAGTATTCTTACGGCTCAAGTCAACGCCGTCTTCCATGGCACGATTCTCACCAGCGGCGTCGGGGCTGGGACCGGCTGGTTTACGTCGACTCAGACCGGGTTCTTCACCGCGGTACCGACGGACGGCAGTCTTGCGACCTTCTCAGGGCACTTTGCCGTCTGGTTCGGCGATAACAACAACTTGAAGAACGGCACGATGGCCGCCAATATCAACGTCCAAGCGGTGAACGACCTCACCGGTGCGACCGTTAACGTTAACTTCGTCGAGCACATCAGCGTGAGTGCGACCGGCCAGGTGACGTTCTTCTTCGCCTGCAACTAGGAGCGCGGGGCGGCCGAAAGGCCGCCTCTTGTTTATGCCCGGACGAGCAGGTCTGGCGTCAGCTGATCCAGCTTCGAGACGCCCAGCAGGATCATCGAGGTCGCGATCTCTTCGCGCAGCTGGTCGAGCATCCGGCGGACGCCGGCCTCGCCGCCCACCGCCAGGGCCCAGAGCAGCGGCCGGCCGATCAGCACCGAGCCGGCGCCCAGCGCCAGCGCCTTGAGGACGTCCGTTCCTCGCCGGACGCCGCCGTCCATCAAGACCAGGCCATCTGACCCGACGGCCTCGACCACCTCGGGCAGGGCATCGAGCGCGGCAATCGAGTAATCGAGCTGCCTCCCGCCGTGATTGCCGACGATCACGCCCCGGGCGCCTTGGGCAACCGCCCGGCGGGCGTCGTCGCCACGGACGACCCCCTTGACCAGCACCGGAACCCGGCTCTTGCTCACCAGCCACTCCAGGTCCTTCCAGGCCAGCCGGGTTTCGAGCTGGTGGAAGTACTGGTTCAACGCGGAGCTGCCGGTGGCCACGTTTGCCGTCTTGGCCAGCGAGCCCGTCAGGTTGGCGTAGCTCAGCTCAGGCGGGAGGGTCCAGGCATTCCGAAAGTCCCGCTCGCGGCGCCCGAGTACGGCGGCATCGACGGTCAGGAGGATCGCCGAATAGCCGGCGGCCATCGCCCGGTCGACCAGGTCCTCCGTGATGCCCCGATCCTGGTACATGTAAAGTTGAAACCATCGGGGGCCGCGGGAGGTCGCCGCCACGTCTTCGAGCGAGGTGGTGGCCAACGTGCTAAGGCAGTAAACAACCCCGGCTGCGGCGGCGGCCCGGCCGGCCGCCAGCTCGCCTTCCGGGTGGGCCAGGCGCTGGGTGGCCGTAGGCGCCAGCTGGACGGGCATGGCTACCGACTGGCCGAGCAGATCCGTTGACAGCACGGGATCCATCGCCCCGGTCAGGACGTGGTAGCGAAATC
>DASPZT010000124.1:0-3883 GCA_035636135.1 Candidatus Limnocylindria bacterium
CAGGGCGGGCCCCAGCCGGTTCTGCAGGAGTGCTCCCACCGAGGCGCTGGCGATGACGGCGCCAAGCTCCTGGATGGTGTTGATCACGCCGGATGCGACGCCGGCCAGCTGCGGGCGCAGGTCGCGGGTCGCCAGGGCGAACACGGGCGTCCAGACGAAGCCCATGCCAATACCGCTGAGAATCAGGCCGGGCGTGAAGGCCCAGCGGCTGGTGTTCACCTGCGCGGTCCAGGCGATGTAGGCGGAGCCGGCCGCCAGCAGCAAGAGTCCCGGGATCAGCAGGTACTTGGGACTCACGCGCTGCGTCAATGCGCCGGCCAGGCCGGACACGAACATCATGGTCACCGGTTGGATGGCGATCGTCAGACCGGCGTCCTGCGCGCTCAGGCCGAGCACGGACTGGTAATAGATCGTGAGCGGCAGATACAGTCCCAGGATGGCGAAGCCCATCCCCGCCAGGACGAGGCACATGAGCGAGAAATTCCGGTGCGGAAGATGGCGAACGGCAGCAGCGGTTCGCCGCGCTGACGCGACGCCTGGTAGCCGAGGAAGACGAGGAGCAACGCCACGCCGGCCGCGATGATCTCGGGGATGGTGACGAAGCCGGTGACGGTTCCCCAGTTGTAGCGCTCGCCTTCAATCAGGCCGTAGACCACGGCGAGCAAGCCCGCGGTCGCCAGGCCGACACCAAGGAAATCGAGGCGGTGCCGCCGGCCGGGCCGCAGGTCGGGGATGATCAGCATGGCCGCCACGATGGTGAGCGTGCCCACGAGCAGGTTCACGTAGAAAATGGAGCGCCAGCCGAAGTGGGTGACCAGGAAGCCGCCCAGCGTCGGACCGGCCGCCACGGCCACGCCGGCCAGGATGCCGAAGATGGCGAACATGCTGCCGCGCTGCTTGGGCGGGACGATCGACAGCAGGATGGGCATTCCCTGCGGAGCCAGGATGGCGGCCCCCAGACCCTGGGCCGCGCGGGCGAGGATCAGCTGGGTCGGATCCTGGGCGAGGCCACTAAGGGCGGAGGCGACGGTGAAGCCCCCCATGCCCACCACGAAGAGGTTGCGGGGGCCGACGATGTCGCCCAGGCGTCCGGTTGTTATCAGCAGCACCGCGTAGGCGAGGCTGTAGCCGTTGAGCACCCACAGGATCTGATCCAGACTGGCATTCAGCCCATCCAGGATGCTGGGGATGGCGACGTTGACGATGGTCAGGTCGAGCAGTGTCATGAAGGTGCCCACGGCGAGCACCACCAGCACCGGGATTGGATTGACGTGCGATAAGCGCGGTTGTTCGATAGCCACAGTGAGGCGTATCCCTCCTTGGAATTCGGTTTGATCTTGCCGGGGAACCTGCTATCCTCGGGTTGCGCGCCCTTGAGTGCAGGCCCTCCGCGGGTCTACTCGAGGATCACGACCTCTGGTGAGTGCGCTCGCACCCGCCGGAGGTCGTTGGTTTCACATCAGCTCACCTCTCTGGCCTTTTGTAGTTCCGCTTCGATCGCCAGCAGGGCCTCGTGGGGCGGCCACAGGTCCCCGTCGCGGATGTCGTGGATGAGCTTGTTGACCCAGGCGACCTCAGCGCGGCGCATGGCCTGCGCATACTCGCCCTCGATCAGGAAGATCGGAAGGATGCGCGGCTGGGCATGGGCGCCATCCAACATCCTCTGCACCCTGGCAATCTCCACCTCCAGGAAGGTGACCCGCCGCTGCAGAAGTTGGAGCACCTCGTCCTTGTCCCGCAGGTTCAGCAGAAAGGCCAGCGCCGCGGTGAATCGGGGATATTCGTTGACCGGAACCGAGACGAGCTCCCGCATCCATGTCTGGACCTCACCCCGGCCGCTGTCGGTTAGCGCGTAAACCGTCCGCTCCGGCCGCCGTCCCTCGCGGCTCGGCTCCCGGGACTTGATGAAGCCCAACTTTTCCAGGCGGTCGACGGTGTCGTAGAGCGAGCCACCCTTGAGCTTGATGACCTCCTCATGGCCGCGCTCCTCCATCAGGACCTTCATCTCGTAGGGGTGCATCGGCCGTTCGTTGAGCAGGGTCAGCACCGCCAGGGCCAAGCCGGTCTTTGGTAGATCTCGATTAGTAGTCATCGATTAGTCGATACCGACTATACGACATCGACTAGCGGACTGTCAACCGCCTGGCGCCGTCAAGATCGTGAGGTGGCCAGCGAGTGATAGCGGAGTTAGCATGAAAAGAGATAGCAGGCATGGATTACCGCGAGCGAGAGGACATGGCTGGGGTGGTTTGGACGGTCGTTGTCATCTTGTTCGTGGTCTGGCTGCTGGGCTACATGGTCTTTCGCCTGGGGCCCGCCATCCATGGGCTGCTGGTGCTGGCTGTGATCGCCATCGTCTACAAGCTGCTGGTAGGTCGCCGCGCCGTTTGACCTAGCGCAGACCCTTGACGAAGTCGGCGGCTCGATCCAGCGCCTGATCGAGGACTCCTGGCAGGCCGTGCCCGACTTGCGGATAGGTCACCAGCTCCGCCTTCGTGAGCTGCCGGACCGCCTTGCGAAGGAGGTCGATGTCGGCGAAGGGGTCCGCCTCCCCGCTCAGCACCAACACGGGGCAGGCGATGCGTGCCCAGTGCGCCGATCGTTCCCGCCAGGCCTCCGGCTTGCCGGGCGCATGCAGTGGATAGCTGAAGAGCACCAGGCCAGCGCAAGACGCTTGGGCCGCCAGCAGGCTGGCCACCCGGCCGCCGAAGGAATGGCCGCCAATGACGGCGTGAAGCAGGTCGGGCACCTGCTCACGGAATAGCGGAAGCGCGCGCTCGGCCTTCGGCACCGATCGCCCGGGCTTCAGGTTGACTGCGGTGGCGTCCACGCCGCGCCGCTTGAGGCCGTCGACATAGGGCTTCATGCTGGCCGCCGTGCCGGCCGCGCCGTGGCCAAGGTAAACGGTTGGCATGTGTGATCCCCGCGTAGCTTAGAGGGTCGTCGGGCTTCGAGACCCCCTCCCCAACCCTCCCCCCGCAATGGGGAGGGAGAATGTGACCGAGGCACCCTCCCCTGCCCCTCCCTGAGCTGAAGGGAGGGGAAAAGTGTCGGAAAGGAGATTTCCTAGAGAATGACTTTCAGATATGAGACTGCTCGAGGGTGTGGCAGGGGTCCTCCTGACCGCCGCGATCTTCTACGACCTGTTCCAGTCCGTCATCCTTCCCCGGCCGGCCGTGGGGAAACTCCGGCTGACGCCCTACGTCATCCGCCCACTCTGGCGTTGGTGGCGATGGGTGGGCACCCGCAGCTCTCGAATGGACAAGCGTGAGAACCGGCTGGCGATCTTTGGTCCGACCAGCCTGATCATCCTGCTGACGTTCTGGGGACTGTCGCTCATTCTTGGCTACGGCCTCATCTTCGACGCGTTGCGCGACCAGCTCCACGAGGCCCCGACCAACTTCGGGACATCGCTCTACTTCTCGGCCACGACCCTGGTGCCGCTCAGCTACGGCGACATCGTGCCGGTGGGTGTGCCGGCCCGGGTGGTGACGCTGCTCGAGAGCGCCAGCGGGGTCGGGCTGGCGGCGCTGGTGATCACCCTGCTCTTCTCGCTGTACGGCTCATTCCAGGACCGGGAGGAGTTGGTGGTGGCGCTGGATGCCCTGGCGGGCGCTCCTCCATCAGGCGTGCAGATCCTGGAAAACGCGGCGGATCACGGCATGCCCGCCGAGCTGAGGCAGACGTTCGACGATTGGCGGCGTTGGTCAGCCGCCGTCCTGGAAAGCCACCTCGCCTACCCGCTCCTGATCTGGTTCCGCTCGAGTCATGACAACGAGGCCTGGCTCAACTCGTTCGGCGCGGTCATGGACGCGGCCACGCTGGTTATCAGCACCCTGGAAGATGTCCCGGAAGGGCCGGCCCGGCTGATGTACAAGGTGGG
>DASPZT010000125.1:0-6598 GCA_035636135.1 Candidatus Limnocylindria bacterium
CCCTCGCGTGCTCGTCGCCGCCTTCGGCTCATCTCGCCCCGCATCCCAATCTGCTTCGTCCGCTCGGTGGATCCGGGCTAAGCTCGAGGGACGATGGGCGCACCGATCCTGGTGGTGGACGACGCCAAGGGCTTCCCGGAACGAGGTCGGACCGGGCCGTGGCGAGAGTGCCTGCCATCACCCCCACCCTCACCCTCCCGCTGACGGGGACGGAGTCGATGGGCGCGCCTGACGGAGCCGGTCGGTCTCGATGATGGCCTTCCGAAACTCCACCAGCATTTCCTGGTAGGCGATGACCTCGCGGGCCGCCTCGATTTGGCCGGCGGCCGCCAGCCGGCCCTTGATCGCCACCGACGCGTAGTAGGCGCCGTTGTAGTAGGGCAGCAGGTTCTCGAATCGGAAGGGCGGGTCGCCCCTAGCCATCCGGCAGAGCTCCCAGCACCACCTCGTCCTTCGGCCGATCCGCGAAGTCTCGCCCCTCGTACAGGTTGCGCACCACGCGCTGGCGATCGGTCAGGACCAGCGCCGGTTTCGAGATCCGGCCAGCGTCATCCCACAGGCCGAACGGCTTGATGGCCGTCTCCCCCTCGGGGTCGCTCAGCAGGTCGAAGGGGAGCAACAGCTTGTCGATCATGGCGCGATTCTGCTCCGGGGAGTCGATGGAGATGCCGTAGATGCGGATCCCTCGGGCTTCAAAGGTCTTGATCTTTCTGGCAAAGCTGACCAGCTGCCCATGGCAGTAGGGTCACCAGTCTCCTCGATAGAACACGAGCAGGTTCGCCCCCGCGCTATCGGGCAGGGTCCGCTCCGCGCCGTCCTGGGCCGGCAGCGTGATCGACGGGAGGGCCGTCCCGATGTTCAGCCTAGTGGCCACGACATGGGGAACACGCCAGGGCGTCAGAAGCTTCCCCGGTCCGCGCTAGGATGAGCTGGGCATGATCAAGCGGGTCGCCATGGCGTTCGGGGTGATCTACCTGGCGGCGGGGATCCTCGGTATGCTGCCGTTCCTGGGTGGCACCTTCGGCATGACCCCTGCCAACCTGATGAACGTCTTCTCCATCAACCTGCTGCACAACCTCGTCCACGTGGGGCTGGGCATTGGCGGCCTGGCCGCGGCCAGCAGCGAGCGAAACTCGCGCCAGTACGCCCAGGTCGTGGGGATCGCCTTGATGATCCTCGGGGTGATCGGCATCTCCGATCCGGTGCATGGCGTGTTGCCCCTCGGAGGCGTGGACATCGCGTTGCACCTCCTGACCGGTGCGGTGCTGGCCTACTTTGGGTTCACGACTTCCGTCGCCCGGCCCATGGCCTGAGTCTCTAAGCTCTTACTCATGCGCGCGGCCGTCATCCAGCAATACGGCGAGCTGCCGGTCATCGCAGAGAGGCCGGAGCCGGCGGCGACCGATGGGCTGGCCCTCGTTGAGGTGACCGCCGCTCCCTTGAACCCGGTCGACCTGTCGATCGCCAACAAGCGGTATTTCGCTCCGCCGCCGCCCGTGCCCTACGTGCCCGGCCGGGAAGGTATCGGCCGGATCGTGCAGGGCAAGGCCTTCAAACCCGGGACGCTTGTGTACTTCGAAAGCCACCCGGGCGACGGGGCCCTGGCGAAACGGGCACTGGCTGTCGAGGGTCACAGCGTGGAAGTGCCCGCCGGGATTCCCGATCCGCTGGCCGCCGGGCTGGGGATCGCGGGCATCACGGGCTGGCTGGCCGTCGAGTGGCGTGGCCGCCTGCAGAAGGGGGAGACCGTGCTGGTGCTGGCCGCTACCGGCGTCGTGGGAAGCGTGGCGGTGCAGGCCGCGAAGATTCTGGGGGCGGCCCGGGTGATCGCGGCTGCCCGAAACAAGGACGCGCTGGCCAGAGTGAGGGAGCTCGGCGCAGATGCCACGGTCGAATTGACTCAGGACAATTTGACGCAAGCCTTTCAGGACGCAGCCGGCCGTCCGATCGACCTGGTGATTGACCCCCTTTGGGGTGCGCCGGCGGTGGCCGCCGCGCAGGCCTTGCGCATCGGCGGCCGGATGGTCCACCTGGGCCAGTCGGCGAGCCCGGAAGCGACCTTTACGTCCGGAACCGTCCGCGGAAAGATGCTCAGCATCCTCGGCTACAGCAACTTCGAAGTGCCGTGGGAGACCCGAGCGCAAGCGTTTCGCACCCTGGTGGGACACGCCGTGGCCGGGCGGCTCAAGGTCGACTACGAAACCCTTCCGCTGGACAAAACCCCCGACGCCTGGAAGCGACAGGCAGCCTCGCCCCACAAGAAGCTGGTGGTAACTCCCTGACCGAAGCGCCCGCAGGGTTCGTCAGCCGGACCGCGACCTGCAACGGGGTTGGCGTGCATTACTTCGAGGGGGGCGAGGGGCCTCCCGTCGTGCTGGTCCACGGTCTGGGCAGTTCGGCCGGCCTCGAGTTCCGCTTCAACCTGGAACCGCTGGCCGAGCGGCACCGGGTGATCGCCCCAGACCTCCCCGGATTCGGGCAGTCGGACAAGCCGCAGCTTGCGTACACGATGCCGTTCTTTGTCGAGACCCTGGGGACCTTTCTGGAGGAGGTGGGCATCACGCGGACCGCCGTGCTGGGCATCTCGTTTGGCGGCCGGGTGGTGGTCGGCCATGCGCTCCGGCAACCAGAACGGGTCGAGAAGCTCATCCTGGTCGACTCGCTCGGCCTCGGTACCCCCCGGCGGGTGGTGGCCTACCGGCTCCTCCTGATGCGCGGCATCGGCGAGCTGATGATGACCAGCACCGCCACGGCCCTGCGGCGCCTGAGTCCCACTACGGTGCGACGGTTCTGGGGCTGGTATCTCAACCGCCCGCAGTCCGTGGATCACATCCTGAGTGACAGCCGGATCGCCGACCACGGCCGGATGATGAACGCCCCCGGATACCAGGCCGCCTACCTCGCCACTTTGCGATCGCTGGCAGCTCGGTCCAGCCTGCGCGACGGCGTGGCGCTGGACCGCGAGCTGCGGCAGCTCTCCATGCCGGTGTTGCTCGTCTGGGGCCGGCACGACCACCTGTTTCCCCCCAGTCACGCCCTGGCCGCGGCTGCGGTGCTGCCCAACGCCCGGGTCGAGATCTTCGAGGAGGCCGGCCACACACCCCAGATGGAGGAGCCCGAGCGCTTCAACCGGCTGGTGCTCGACTTCCTGGCGCAGGCTGCCTAGGGCAGCGGGTGGCCGAAGCGGCCGGCGTAGAACCCGATCAGCCAGCTGATCGCCAGCAGGATCCCGGCGAGCAAAACCGCCAGCCCCAGTACATAAAGAAGGAGGGGATACAGGCTGCGGGCCCGATAGCCGGCGAACTCCCGGAAGGTGAGCCAGAAGGTGCTGCTCAGGAGGCCCCGCCGGCGGGCGGCCTGGTGGCCCCGGCCGAGCAGGAAGAGGCCGATCAGGACGAGGGCAGCGGCGGCCAGCGGAGAGGCCCCGGTGAGGGTCAACCGGCCCGATCCGTCCAGCGTCCCAGGTCGGAGATTCGCTGGTAATTCATCGGCTTGGGCGGCCGGGCGCCGAGCGCTGATGCCGGCGTCAGGGCGCCCGGCGCCTCGTCGTCACGCACCGATGGGTGCGCTCCTCCTCCCGCCACCCCTTCCTTGGCACCGGCACCCCAGGCCGCGACTTTCTCTGTGAACCTCCGACCCGGGGTGCCAGTGGGAAAACTCCAGATGTTGTAGGTGGCGTTATCCACAACCCGTACAGGTAGTGGTAAAATGCTTGACAGGCCATACCCCATCTCCTACAGTATGGGGCGCTCTACCGACTACCCAGGAGGTCTAATTCATGGCCCGTCCCACCCAGAAACCTTCGACCGACCGTCCCGTCAGCGCCCCAGCCAACGGCACCAACGGGCAGAAAACCGCACCTGCCGCCGGCACTCGCCGGAACCGGACCGGGATGCCCTGGAAGCGCTACTTCACCAAACCTGGGGTGGGGGCCTTCGACGAGGTGGAATGGGAGACGCGGGCGGCCAGCATCACCAACGAGAAGGGCGAGGTGGTCTTCGAGCAGCGGGACGTCGAGATTCCCAGGGGCTGGTCCCAGGTCGCCACCAACGTGGTGGTCTCCAAGTACTTCCGGGGCGTGCTGGGCACGCCCGACCGGGAGCGGAGCGTCAAGCAGCTGATCGGCCGAGTCGCCCGGACCATTCATCAGTGGGGCGTCGCCGGCGGCTATTTCACGACCCCCGAGTCGGCTGACATCTTCCGCGAGGAACTCACCCACCTGCTGGTCCACCAGAAGGCTTCCTTCAACAGCCCGGTCTGGTTCAACGTCGGCATCGAGGAACACCCTCAGTCGTCGGCATGCTTCATCAACAAGGTCGAGGACACCATGGGGTCGATCCTCACCCTGGCCAAGACCGAGGGGATGCTCTTCAAATACGGGTCGGGCACCGGGACCAACCTCTCACCGATTCGCTCGTCCAGGGAGCTGCTGGCCGGCGGCGGCACCGCCTCGGGACCCGTCTCCTTCATGAAGGGTTACGACGCGTTCGCGGGCGTGATCAAGTCCGGCGGCAAGACCCGCCGGGCGGCCAAGATGGTCATCCTCAACGCCGACCACCCGGACGTCGTCGAGTTCATCAACTGCAAGGTGGAGGAGGAGCGGAAGGCCTGGACCCTGATCGAGGCGGGCTACGACCCCTCGTTCAACGGCCCTGCCTATAGCTCCATCTTCTTCCAGAACTCGAACAACAGCGTGCGGGTCACCGATGACTTCATGCACGCCGTGGAACAGGACCTGGACTGGCACACCAAGGCCGTGACCAACGGCCGGATCATGGACACCTACAAGGCCCGCGACCTGATGCGGATGATGGCCGACGCCGCCTGGGCCTGCGGCGATCCGGGCCTGCAGTACGACACCACGGTCAACCACTGGCACACCAGCGCCAACACCGACCGGATCAATGCCTCGAACCCGTGCAGCGAGTACATGTTCCTGGACAACACCAGTTGCAACCTGGCCTCCATCAACCTGATGACCTTCCTGGACGACCGGGGCGAGTTCGACGTGGAAGGGTACCGGGAAGCCATTCGAATCCTGATCACCGCCCAGGAGATCATCGTCGACAACGCCAGCTATCCCACCGAGGCCATCACCCAGAACAGCCGCGACTTCCGGCCGCTGGGGCTGGGCTACGCCAACCTGGGGGCGCTGCTGATGGCGTCCGGCCTTCCCTACGACAGCGACGCCGGCCGCGACGTGGCCGCCGCGCTCACGGCGGTGCTGACCGGCGAGGCCTATGCCCAGTCGGCCCGGATCGCCGCCCGCAAGGGACCGTTTGCCGGCTTCGCCGTGAACCGCGAGCCGATGTTGCGGGTGATGGACCAGCACCGGGACGCGATCGGCCACATCAACCCGGCGCACGTGCCGCTGCAGGTGCTGGCCGCGGCGCGGGAGTCGTGGGACACCGCCTGCGAGCTGGGCGCCGCCCACGGCTACCGGAACGCCCAGGCCACCGTGATCGCACCCACCGGGACGATCGGCTTCATGATGGACTGCGACACCACCGGCATCGAGCCGGACATCGCCCTGGTCAAATACAAGAAGCTGGTCGGCGGCGGCATGCTGAAGATCGTCAACCAGACGGTGCCGATCGCGCTGCGCCGCCTTGGCTACAGCGAGCCCCAGGTGTCGGAAATCCTGCAGTACATCGACGAGCAGGACACCATCGAGGGGGCTCCCCACCTGCGCCCCGACGACCTGCCCGTATTCGACTGCGCCTTCAAGCCGGCCAAGGGCTCGCGCAGCATCCACTACATGGGGCACGTCAAGATGATGGCCTCCGCCCAGCCCTTCATCAGCGGCGCCATCTCCAAGACCGTCAACATGCCGGAGCAGGCCACTTCGAACGACATCATGGAGGTCTACATGGAGGGGTGGCGGATGGGGCTCAAGGCCATCGCCATCTACCGCGACAACTCCAAGCGGTCCCAGCCGCTGAACACGGCACTGGACTCCAAGAAAGAGAAGGCGGCCGCCCTCGTGCCGGCCTCGGTCGAGACGCCCCGGGCCGTCCGGCGCAAGCTGCCGGATGAGCGCCGCTCGATCACCCACAAGTTCGATATCCAGGGCCACGAGGGCTACATCACGGTGGGGACGTACCCCGACGGGCGGCCGGGCGAGATCTTCCTGGTCATGTCCAAGGAAGGCAGCACCATCTCCGGCCTGATGGACGCCTTCGCCACCTCCATCTCGCTGGCGCTGCAGTACGGGGTCCCGCTCGAGGTGCTGGTCAAGAAGTTCGCCCACACCCGCTTCGAGCCCTCGGGCTTCACCAAGAACCCCGAGATCCCGATCGCGAAATCGATCACCGACTACATCTTCCGCTGGCTGGCGTCCAAGTTCCTGAACAAGGACCAGCAGGATGAGGTGGGCCTCGTCCGCCGGGACACCGCGCCGCTCGAACTGCTGGAAACGTCGGCGCCGAGTACGCCGAGCACGGCGAGCGGTCCGTCGACCATCGAGAGCGGCCAACCGAGGATCGCGTTCCAGGGTCAAGAGGATGCGCCGGCCTGCTCGGACTGCGGGTCGATCATGGTTCGCAACGGGACCTGCTACAAGTGCTTGAACTGCGGGTCAACCAGCGGCTGCTCGTAG
>DASPZT010000126.1:0-13832 GCA_035636135.1 Candidatus Limnocylindria bacterium
TCATGAAGGAGGCCTTGGCGGAGGCCAAGATTCGCAACCGGCTGCAGGTGGTCGCCGATGGCGTGGGAGCGCTCGCCTACCTCCGGCGACAGGAGCCGTTTGCCGGCGCCGTCCGCCCCGATCTCATCTTGCTCGATCTCAACTTGCCGGGCAAGGACGGCCGCGAAGTCCTGGCTGAGATCAAGGGAGACAAGGATCTCCGGCGGATTCCGGTCGTGATCCTGACCACCTCCCGGGCGGAGGCCGATATCGCCCGCGCCTACGACCTCCACGCCAACGCCTACGTCACGAAGCCGCTGGACATCGAGCAGTTCATCACGGTGGTCCAGTCCATCGAGGACTTCTGGCTAACGACTGTGAGGCTGCCGAAATGAGCCCGCCGTGATCGAGCCAGTTGTCCGAGTGCTTCTGATCGAGGACAATCCCGGCGACGCCAGGATCATTAAGGAGGCGCTGGCCGAGTCGACCGCGACCCGCTTCCAGGTTGAAGTCGTGCAGACCCTGGCGGATGGACTGGTCCGGCTGGCGGAGCAAGACGTCGACGCCGCCCTGATCGACCTCTCCTTGCCCGATTCGGTGGGCCTGGACACGTTCCATCGCGCTCGCGCCGGCGCTGAAGGTATCCCAATCATCGTCCTGACCGGCCTCGACGATGACACGGTGGCGTCCGCGGCGGTCAACGCGGGAGCCCAGGACTTCATCAGTAAGAATCGGGTTCAACCCGACAGCCTGGCCCGCGCCATCCGCTACGCCATTGAGCGAGAGCGGATGCTGCAGCAGGTCCGTCAGATGGCTGTCCTCGACGCGCTGACCGGTCTCAACAACCGGCGCGGCTTCGTCCTGGTGTGCCAGCATCTCTGCCAGCTCGCCAACCGAAACGGCCGGCGGCTCGGCCTCCTCTTCCTCGACCTCGATGGTCTGAAGCAGATCAACGACGGATTCGGACACGCGGAAGGAGACCGCGCGCTGGTTGACATGGCGAAAATCCTGGAGCGCACCTTCCGCAAGGCGGACGTGCTGGGACGGCTGGGGGGAGACGAATTCGTCGTACTCCTGGCCGAGGGAAGTACGGACGGGGCCGGGCGCGCGCTCGACCGGCTGCGGACCAATGTGGACGCCTTCAACCAGGAGGCGACCCGGCCCTATCGCCTTTCGGTCAGCGTGGGCCTGAGCTGGTACGATCCGGCCGCCCCCGCGCCAGTCGACGCCCTGATCGAGCAGGCGGACCGCGCGATGTACGTGGAAAAGCTGGCCAAGAAGAAGGCCGCTTAGCCCTAGCTGCCTCGCTCGGGTACCGAGTCCCGTGCGACCCGGCGCCTCTCCCCTGCTCTATCGGCGTTCGAGCGCCAGCCGGACGCCAAGGGCCAGCAGGACCGCCCCGGTGGCGCGTTCCATCCAGCGCTGGACCCGGCTTCCAACCAGCCGTCGGCGGGCACGGCTGACCACGATGCCGTAGGCGACCAGCCAGCCGACCACCATAACCTCGTAGCCGAGAATCATCAGGACCAGCCGCGATGCCGTATCCCCCGGCATCACGAACTGCGGAAGGATGGTCACAAAGAAGGCGCCGGCCTTGGGATTGAGCAGGTTGTTGACGAGTCCCTGCCCAATCGCGCCCCGGTCACCGGGTGCCGAGCCAGGCCGCGACAATGGGGTCTTGTCTGATGCGGCGCGTGAAGCGCCGACGATGCTCCGCAGGCCCAGATAAATCAGGTACGCGGCGCCGGCGAGCTTGAGCCCGGTGAACGCGGTCGCCGACCGCTCCAGGAGGAGGCCGATGCCAAGCGCCGCGGCCACGGCCCACGCCAGGCTGCCAACGCCAACTCCGAGCGCCGTCAGCGACGCCGCTCGGGCTCCGGATCGGAGGGCGTTGCGGATTACCAGGGCGGTGTCGGGCCCCGGCGTGACGATCAGGACTGCCGAAACAGCGAGCCAGGCGCCAAACCGTGCATCCACCCTTGCTGCCTCGCCCTGAGCGTAGCGTGCCAAGCCCGGATTCGGGCGTCAGGCGTTCGCGCCCGTGGCTCGCGGTAGAGCCTCTCGAGACACCCTCCCCTACCCCTCCCCGCAAAGGGGAGGGAGGGGCGGAAGAAACGACGACCCTCCCCTCCCCGCAGGGGGGAGCGAGATTCGAGATCACTAAGCCTTATCGAGCCCTTAGCAGCGTCACATTGCCCTCTCATGGAGGGGCGTAACAATCGGGCCACGCTCGGTCAAGCCGAGGTGGTGAAGGAGGCCCAGGCGATGCGCCAGACGATCATCAAGTCGCTTCCGCGCCCGGTGCCCAGGCCGCTGCTGACCGGTACTCGGGCCTGGGTCATCGCGCTCGGTCTGCTCGCCCTGCTGCTGCTGGCCCTCATCGGTCGCGACACTATCCTGGCCAAGCCGGCCGCGGCGCCGCTGCGGCTGGCCACGGTGGGCCGCGGCACGGTGAAGGCGCAGGTGAGCGGCACCGGATCGTTGGTTCCCGCCGGTCAAGAAAATGTGAACTTCCGGGTCGCCGGTCAGCTCACCGAGATCGATGTCAAGGTCGGCGACCACGTGACCACCGGTCAGGTCCTCGCCCGCCTCGACTCGACCAGCCAGCAGGCCTCCCTGAGCCAGGCGCAGGCGACGATGGCCTCCGCCCAGGCCAGCCTGCAGGCCGCCCTGACGCCCCTCACATCCGCGCAGGTGGCCCAACTCCAGCACGCGCTGGCGGCCGCCCAGCAGAACTACACCGATACGGTCAATTCCGTCGGATGGCAGAACCAGATGGATGCCACCACGGTGCAGACCGACCAGCAGAACTACACGGACACCGTCGCGTCGGTGAACGCGCAGAACCAGGTGGACGCCACCGCGGCGCAGAACGACAGCCAGCAGCTGAGCGCCGACCAGGCCAAGTTCACCGCGGATGGGTGCACGACTGGATCGACGACGGGACTCTGCCTCACCGATCAGTCCACCATCACCCGGGATCAGGCGCAGCTGGCGTCCGACACGAGCCGCCAGCACCTGGACGAGCTCAGCGGCCAGGCGCGGGTCAACCAGGCGGCGGCCCAGGTGACTTCCGGTCAGCAACGCCTGGCGTCTGACCAGGCCAGCGGACAGGCCCGCATCAACCAGGCGGCCGCCCAGGTGACCTCGGCGCAGGACAACCTCACCGTGCAGACCCAGGCCCGGCCCAACACCATCGCGTCCGCCCGGGCGCAGGTGGCGTCGGCGCAGGCCCAGGTGCAGGCGGCGCAGCAGGCGCTGAGCGAGACCACGCTCACCGCCCCCGCCGGCGGCGTGGTCGCCAGCATCAGCGGCCAGGTCGGTGAGACCGCGCCCTCCGGCGGCGGCGCCACCGCCCAGGCCCCCGGTAGCACCGCGCCGCAGCCGTCCACAGGGACGAGCTCCACCGCCAGCGGGGCCTTCATGGTCCTGACGGACACGAGCAGTTTCCAGGCGGTCATCTCATTCGCCGAGACAGATGGCGCTCGGCTCCAGCCCGACCAGGAGGCCTCGCTCACCTTCGACGCCGTGCCCGCGCTGACTATCAGCGGCCATCTGCTCCGGGTCGGGCCGAACGCCACCGTGGCTTCCAGCGTGGTCACCTACTACGCGAGCTTCGTCCTCAACCACCTGGACCCCCGGCTCAAGGCGGGCATGACCGCCAATGTCACGGTGACGGTGGCGCAGGCCAACAACGTCCTGGTGGTCCCCAACGCCGCGATCCAGACGGTCAACGGGACTCCCACGGTCACCGTCTACGCCGGCGGCCAACAGGTGTCGACGGAGGTCGAGCCCGGCCTGGCGGGCGATACCACCACCGAGATCAAGGGAGGGCTGAAGGAGGGTGACCGGGTGGTGCTGCCCACGCTGCGCCTGTCTGGGACGACGCGCTCGGGCACCGGCCGATCCGGCGGCGGTGGTGGGATCCCGGTCTTCCGGGCGGGCGGATGATCCGCCTGGAGGGGCTGACCAAGCTCTATCACATGGGCGACCTGGAGGTGCCCGCCCTGCGCGGGATCGACCTGGAGGTGGGAGACGGCGAGTTCATCGCCATCATGGGCCCCTCCGGGTCGGGCAAGAGCACGCTGATGAACCTGATCGGCTGCCTGGACCAGCCCACGGCCGGCCGCTACATCCTGGATGACGTCGACGTGTCCGGGCTCACCGAGGATCAGCTGGCCTGGATTCGCAATCGCAAGATCGGATTCGTCTTCCAGTCGTTCAACCTGATTCCCCGGGCCACCGCCCTGCACAACGTGGAGATGCCGCTCATCTATGCGGGCGAGAATCACCAGCGGCGGGACAAGGCGCTGGCCGCCCTGGCCTCGGTTTGCTTGGCAGAACGGGCACAGCACATGCCCTCGGAGCTTTCGGGTGGGCAGCAACAGCGGGTTGCCATCGCCCGCGCCCTGGTCACCGACCCGTCCATCCTGCTGGCGGACGAGCCCACCGGCAACCTGGACAGCGAATCCAGCCTGGAGATCATGCGCCTGCTGGCCGAGTTGAACCAGCAGGGGCGCACCATTGTGCTGATCACCCACGAGCAGGACATCGCTCGGTTCGCGCACCGGATCGTGCGGCTGCGGGACGGGCTGGTGGTCAGCGATCAGCCACAGGCCATCGCGGCGGGCGCCACGGAGACGGTGCCGTGACCATCCTGGAAGCACTGCGCCTGGCCATGGGCGGCGTGGTCGCCAACCGCCTCCGGTCCGGGTTGACCATGCTCGGCATCCTGATCGGCGTGGCCGCCGTCATCCTGCTGGTCGGGGTAGGGAACGGCGCGTCGGCGGCCGTCCAGCAGCAGATCGAAGCCCTGGGCTCGAACCTCCTCATCATCTTCCCGGCCAACGCCAAATCCGGCGGCATCCAGCAAGGGTTCGGCACGGCCTCGACGCTGACCATGGATGATGTCCGAGCCCTGGCCGACCGCCAGGCGGCTCCCGACGTGGCCGCCGCCATCCCCAGCGCCAGCGGCCGGCTCCAGGTCACGTTTGGCAACCAGAACTGGAACACCAACCTGACCGGCACCACCCAGGACTTCCCATCCGTCCGCAACTACCAGGTGGCCAGCGGCCAGTTCTTTACCAGCGCGGATGTGAGCGCGGCCAGCAAGGTGGCCGTGATCGGACAAACGGTGGTCGACAACCTCTTCAATGGCACGGACCCCATCGGCCAGGTGATCAAGCTGAACCGGCAGAGCTTCCGGGTGATCGGCGTATTCGCCAGCAAGGGCGGCTCCGGCTTCAACAACCAGGACGATGTGGTGGTGACCCCCATCACCACCGCCTGGAACTACTTACTGGGAGGTCGAGGCCGGAACGTGCAGCAGATCTACGTAGCGGCTCGCAGCGCCCAGTCCACCCAGGCGGCCTCCGATGAAGTCACCCAGATCTTGCTGGACCGGCACCACATCTCGGACCCCGCCCAGGCGGACTTCCAGATCCTGAGCCAGCAGGACATCCTGAGCAGCGCCTCGCAGACCACCGGCATCCTCACCTTGATGCTGGGCGCCATCGCCGGCATCTCCCTGGTGGTCGGCGGCATCGGGATCATGAACATCATGCTGGTCACCGTCACCGAGCGGACGCGCGAGATCGGCATCCGCAAGGCGATCGGAGCCCGCCGGCGCGACATCCTGACCCAGTTCCTAATCGAGTCGATGTTCCTGGCCGGGGTGGGTGGCGCACTGGGCATCCTGGTCGGCATCCTGGCCGGCCGCGGGCTGCCCGCCGTAGTCTCCGCGCTCCCCGCGCCCCTGATCTCCCTGCCTTCGGTCCTAATGGCCTTCGGCATCTCGGTCGGCATTGGTCTTTTCTTCGGCATCTACCCGGCGAACCGGGCTGCCCGGCTGCATCCCATCGACGCGCTCCGTTACGAGTAGTCCCCACCCAGGAGGTCGTTGTTCATGATCAAACTGCCCATCGCCGCGCTGATTGCCGCCGTCGCCCTGTTGGGAGGGTTTTACGGCGGCTACAAGACCGGCCAGGCAGGCGGCTCGTCCTCCGGCACCGCCTTCGCCCAGACCGCCGGCAATGCCGGGCGATCGGGGGCCGGCATCACCTTCGCCTGCCCGAGCCCCGGCGCCAGTTCGAGCACCAGCGCGAGTCCGAGTCCCGGCGCCCGCGCCGTTCGCCGCGGCACAACCGGCGTGATCAACTCGCTGACCACCAGCTCGTTCACGGTCCACGACGCTCGCTGCAACACGGACACCAAGGTGACCTTTGACCAGAGCGTGATCGTCCGCAAGACCGTCGACGGCCAGGCGAGCGACCTGCAGGAGAACCAATCGGTCGCGGTCCAGGGCCAGCGGCAAGCCGACGGCAGCGTTAAGGCCAACACCATCACCATCGTCCCCGCCAACGGGGGCTTCGGGGGAGTGGCCGGCGCCGGCGGCTGAGCTGAGCGCGCGTCCGGGCTAAAGCGCGTGGACCGGCTGGCCTGGGGACTCCTGGCGATGGTGCTGGTTCTGGGCGGCCTGTACTTGCCCGCGCATCTGTCGGTCGGGTGGGTCAGCTACCTGATCCTGGGCGTGGGCGCGGGGATTGGCATCGCGCTGGCCGGCAGCCTCTTGCGCGATGCCCTCACCCGCAACCGTCAGGCATGAGCCCGCGCTTCCGCGCAGGACCACGCGCCGCCCGGAAAAGCCCAGGATCGATACTTAACCCGACGCCCCCTCTTCTGGAAGGGCCTGGTCGACCCGATTCCAGGCGCGCCGCTGGTGACGATAGAAGCTGGCGCCGACCAGCAAGGCCGCTGAGCCACCGATGGCGACCGCGACCAGAGCCGGGGGGGTCACCCACCGCGCGACGGCTATGGCTAGGAAGGCCCCGGCCACCACCGAGTTGACCATTGCCACCATCGCGGCCGCGGTCAGAAACTGCTGCCACCAGCGGCGGAAGAGGCCCATGGCGCGCAACCCTGCCCGGTCGCTATAGATGTCGCGGAAGTAGTCGGCGCGAGAGGCATTGATTTCGCCGTAGAGCCGCCGGATCCGGCCAATGGCGCGCGCGTAGATGGTGTCTTCCACCCCCGATTGCAGCAGCCGCCCGTATGTGACCAGGCCGAGGAAGAAGACGACGGGCAGGATCGCCAGGGCGAAGAGTGTACCGAGGTTCTTCACTTGTCCTGCCAGGGCCAGCGCCACCACCGCGCTGGACACGGTCGTCATGTAGAGACTGGAGCGACCGGCGCTCTCCGAGATGGTGGCTGAGCGGCCACTCTGCAACGCGAAATGCTCGGTCGTGAGTGCTTGCATGAATTCGCCTCGGCGGCGTGCCTCCTGATCGTCGACGTCCATTGCCACTGCACCTTCCTCCCTCATTCACCAATGTCAGCGTGCCAACCGCCGGCGAGCGCTTTCGGTCATCCGGACGATCCCCTCCCCTCTTTTGCCTCCTTCGTCTTCACGATTCGCCTGGGGCGCTCCAGGCTGCCGGATCGGTCGGGACCCTGGTACGCGTGCCAGGGGTCGTAGTCCACTTCCAGCACTTCCTGCGGAGGGCGTTCTGCCTCGGGCACGTTGCGCAGGTTGACCCGGATGCGGGTCCAGGTGGTATTCCGTCCCCGCATCGAGTCCACCATCACGTCGGGCAGGGTCAGGTAGGGCCAGATATCCGGATGTCTGGCCCGCCACCGCTCCAGACCCTGCCTCGCCTCCGCTTCGGTCGCTGCCCGGGCGATCTCGATCAACGGCATGGTCGTGCGCCGCCGTCCGGTCGGTCCGACGGTCTTGCCCGGCGCCGGCTGGGGGACGACCCCTTCCCGAACCGGTGGGCCGGCCATGCGACGCTTGGACGGCTGGACCCGGGGCGGCTCCCCTTCTTGCTTGACGAAATGGGGAGGCCAGGGCGCGTCCCCGAAGCCGGCCGCTTCATGCTCCGCCGAGAGCTCGAGCAGCGGCTCCAAAGAGCCGACGGCGTCGTCGATCCCGGCGGATGGGTCGCCCATCCGGGCAAACCGCTGGGGAACGGTCACGATGGTGAATGCTTCCGGCTGGCACGAGGGGACCTCCTCCCATGACAGCGGCGTCGACACGCGGGCGTCTTGAGTGGGGCGGATGGAGTACGCGGAGGCGACCGTCCGGTCCTTGGCATTCTGGTTGTAGTCGAGGAACACGCCGTGCCGCTCCTCTTTCCACCACCGGCTGGTGGCGATGGTGGGCGCTCGCCGCTCCACCTCGCGGGCCAGCGCCAGTGCCGCTCGGCGGACCTCACCGAAGGTCCAGCGTGGCTCGATCCGACAATAGATATGGATGCCGCGCGAGCCCGACGTCTTAGGCCACCCCACCAACCCGAAATCGTCGAGCACCGTCTTGGTCACCAGGGCGACGTCCCGAATCTGTCCCCAGGGCACCCCGGGCAACGGATCGAGGTCGATCCTGAGCTCGTCGGGATGATCGAGATCGCCGGCGCGCACGGGATGGGGATTCAGGTCGATGCACCCCAGATTGATCACCCAGAGCAGCTGGGCCGCATCGCGGACCACGACTTCTTCCGCGGTGCGCCCGGACGGAAAGCTGAGCACCGCCGTTTCGATCCACTGGGGCCGCGCCGTGGGCGCCCGCTTTTGGAAAAAGAACTCGCCGGCGGCCCCGTTCACGAAACGTTTGAGCGCCATCGGGCGGCCGGCCACCCCGCGCACGGCGCCCTCGGACACCGCCAGGTAATAGCGAACCAGGTCCAATTTGGTGTGACCCGTGCTGGGGAAGAAGACCTTGTCCGGGTTGGTGACCGTCACTTCCCGACCGGCAACCGCTACCACCTCGTCCTTAGCGGGCATGCCGATACGATACGGCCTGGAACCGCTTAGATCAGGTGGTCATATAGCAACTCACCGCTCTTGATGAGGCGGCAGTTGAGCTCGATCTCCTTCAGGCGCTGCAACAACGGCTCCAGATCGGCGCTCTGCTTCAGCTCGATCCCGACCAGCGCCGCTCCTCGCTCCTTATTGGTCTTCTTGATGTATTCGAAGCGCACGATGTCGTCGGTCGGCCCCAGCGCCTGATCGACGAACTGGCGCAGTTGCCCGGGCTTCTGGGCGAACTCGATGATGAAGTAATGCTTGCGGCCTTGAGACACGAGGCTGCGCTCCATGATCTCCGGATAGCGAAGGATGTCGTTGTTGCCTCCGCTCAGGACGCAGACCACGGTCTTCCCCTTGATCTGGCCGGCGACCTGGGGCAGGGCCGAGACTGAGAGCGCCCCCGCCGGCTCGGCGATGATCCCTTCGTTCTGGTAGAGCTCGATCAGCGTGGTGCACACGTCGCCCTCCGGGACGACGGCCACCCGCTCCACATACTGCCGGCAAATCTGGAAGGGGAGATCGCCAACCCGCTTCACCGCCACGCCGTCGACAAAGGTGTCGATCTCGTCGAGCACCACCACGTGGCCGACCCGGAGTGACTCGGCCATCGATGGGCATCCCTCCGGCTCCGCGCCGATGATCGCCATCACCGGATTCTGGTGCTTGAGAAATGCCGCGACCCCCGAGATCAAACCCCCGCCGCCGATGGCCGTCACGACCACGTCCACGTCTCCAGCGAGCTCCTCGTAAATTTCCTTCGCAACCGTGCCCTGCCCGGCGATGGTCAATGGATCATCGAACGGATGCACAAAGACCGCCTGCCGTTGCCGGCCGTACTGCTGGGCGGCGGCCGCCGCCTCGTCGTAGGAGCTTCCCACCAGCCGAATCTCGACCGCGTTGCCACCGAACTGCTTGACGCGATCGATCTTCTGGAGCGGGGTGATGGCCGGCATGAAGATGGTCCCCGTGATTCCCAGGTCCGAACAGGCGAAGGCCACCCCCTGGGCGTGATTCCCCGCACTGGCGCAGACCACGCCTCGCTGCTGGTCGTCAGCCGCGAGCGACGCGATCTTGTTGTAGGCGCCCCGGATCTTGAACGAGCGGACCTCTTGCAAGTCCTCTCGCTTGATCAGGACCCTGGCCCCGTAGGTCCGCGAAAGCCGCTTCGAAACTTGTAGCGGCGTCCGGGCGATGATGCCGTTCAGCCGCCTGGCTGCCTCCTCGATCCGCACCGGAAGATCTCCCGGAACCCCGTTCGCCGCCAGCATGCCGCCTCCTTCTCTGAGGGAGCCACCTGCAGTTTCACAAAAAAGACCGCCTCCGGGCGGTCGACGCACGCAGATGGCCAGCCTCTGCGTGCCTACGTAATCCCAATGATCGACGCGCCGGCGCGAGTGGCGGTGACCATTGCCAGCGAATTATAGCCGGGCAGGGGCGGGTGCCGGGTTCGGACGGTGCTACGATGGCCGCAAGGAGGAGGTGACTGGGCGGTCCGAATCTCTTGCGCGAGGTGAGGGAGGCGGCCGGCCTGCCTCGTATGCACCCGCGGCGCTTCGACGGAGCGGCGTTTGACGTCGTGGCGCTGGCGGCCTCCGCCGGGGGCGTGACCGCGCTCAGCCTGCTGGTCTCCAAGCTTGGCCCTGGCTTCCCCGCCGCCGTGGTCATCGTGCAGCATCTTGACCCACGCCATCGCAGCCTGATGGCGGACATCCTGAGCCGCCGGACGACCCTTCGAGTGGTCCAGGCTCATGAGGGTGACCAGCTCAGCCAGGGCACGATCTACATCGCCCCGCCCGATCGGCACCTGCTGGTGAACCCGGACGGGACGCTCTCGCTGTCACAATCAGAACTGGTCCATTTCCTGCGGCCCTCGGCCGACCTGCTCTTTGAGTCCGTGGCGGCCAGTTATCGAGACCGCGCGATTGCCGTGGTCCTGACCGGCACCGGCACCGATGGATCGATGGGCATCAAGGCCATCAAGAAGATGGGGGGGACTGTGATCGTGCAGGACGAGCAGTCGTCGGAATTCTTCGGTATGCCTAACGCGGCGATCTTGACCGGGGATACCGATTTCGTCCTTCCCCTGGACGAGATTCCGGCGGCATTGGAAACACTGGTGATCCGAGGCATGGTCGCGTGACGACTGTCACGCGCGACGAGTCTTTCGAGACGCTGCTCCTTTTCCTCCTGGAGTCGCGCGGCTTCGACTTCACCGGCTACAAGCGCTCGACCTTGCTGCGCCGGGTCAAGCACCGGATGGACCAGGTCGGAATCTCGAGCTACCCCGAGTACCACGAGTACCTCCAGCAGCACCAGGAGGAATTCTCTTTCCTTTTCAACACCATCCTGATCAATGTCACCAGCTTTTTCCGGGATGCCGCGGCCTGGGAATACGTCTCCGCCGACGTGCTGCCCCGGATGATCGCGGCCAAGGGCGCGCACGAACCCATCCGCGCCTGGAGCGCCGGCTGCGCCAGCGGCGAGGAAGCGTACACCCTCGCCATGGTGCTGGTCGAGGCCTTGGGGATGAGCCAGTTCCGGGAGAGGGTAAAGGTCTACGCCACGGACGTCGATGAGGATGCGCTCCGCAAGGCGCGCCAGGGCTCCTTTGTGGAAAAGGACCTCGAAGACGTGCCGGCCGGCTTGCGCGAGAAGTATTTCGAGACGAACGGAGGCCGCTACCTGTTCCGGGGCGACCTGCGCCGGACGGTCATCTTCGGCCGCCATGACCTGCTGCAGGACGCGCCCATCTCCCGAATCGACCTCCTCGTGTGCCGCAACACCTTGATGTATTTCGAGGCCGAGACCCAGGCGAGGATCCTGGCCCGGCTGCACTATGCGCTGGACGACCGGGGCTTCCTGTTCGTGGGCAAGGCCGAGATGCTCCTCAGCCGGGACTCCATCTTTGCGCCGCTTGACCTGAAGTACCGCGTGTTCACCAAGGTCGGCAGGCCGAGCATGCTCGAGCGGACGCCGCCGGACGCCATCGACATTCAGACCCTCCCCAATCCGCAGATACGCCTGCGGGAGAGCGCGTTCGATACCGCCCTCGTCGCCCAGATCGTCGTCGATCCCAGCGGCTACCTCCTGCTGGCCAACGCCAGCGCCCGGCAGCTGTTCGGCTTGGTGGCGGCCGACATCGGCCGGCCGATCCAGGATCTGGAGGTCTCCTACCGGCCGCTCGAGCTTCGCTCTCGCCTGGACCAGGTGCTGCGCGAGCGCCTGCCTCTGGAGGTCCGCCAGGTAGAGCGCCACCTCTCGTCGGGTGCGACCCAGATCCTCGACGTCACGGTCGCTCCGCTCCTCGACCCTGCGGGCGACCTCCTGGGTGCCAGCGTGGCGTTCACGGATGTCTCGAACTACAACGCGGTCCATGCCCAGCTGGAGCGATCCAAGCAGGAGCTAGAGACCGCGTCCGAGGAACTGCAATCGACGAATGAGGAGCTGGAGACGACCAACGAGGAACTGCAGTCCACGGTGGAGGAGCTGGAAACGACCAATGAGGAGCTCCAGTCCAGCAACGAAGAGCTGGAGACCATGAACGAAGAACTGGAATCCACCAATACCCAGCTACAGGCCATCAATGCCGAGCTTCAACAGCGCAGCCTCCAACTTGATCAGCTGAACATCTTTATGGAGTCGATCCTCGCCGGCCTCCGGTCGGGCGTGGTGGTGGTGGGTACGGACCTGCGGATCCAGCTCTGGAACCAGAGAGCGGAGGACCTCTGGGGCGTCCGAGGGGAGGAAGTGCTCGGTCAATCCCTGCTGACGCTGGACATTGGGCTGCCGGTGGCCGACCTGGCGGTTCCCATCCGCGATTGCCTCGCCGGAAAGGACGGGGGCTCTCGCCAGGTGGTCCTGGACGCCACCAACCGGCGCGGGAAGAGCATCCGCTGCAAGGTGATGTGCACGCCCCTGATGGGTCCGAAGGGTCCGCCCGAGGGCGCCATCTTGCTGATGGAAGACGCGACAGTCCCCAGTCTCGTCCATTAGGGTGCCGCCGGAGCCGTCGGGGTGATAAACCTCGTATCGCATGTCGTTTCGGTGGTAAGGTAGCCAGAGGCGGGTATGGCAATGGCTGATCTGGACACCATGCTGGCGCCGACGACCATCCTGATCGAGGGTGAGCCGCTGGACAGTCCCTATGCCGAAGATGCCCAGCAATGGGTAGGCATCTACTCCGAGCTGGTGTCCTTCACGGGTCGCTCGCTCGCCCGTCAGCAAGCTCAGCCGTACCCCTCAGCGGAGCCCGAATGGCTGAAAGCTGGCGACGAGGCGAAGCTTCGGTCCCACCTGGACCGCTTGCTCTCCCGCCTCGAATTCTGGCGGCGGCGCGTCCACGACCTGGCCGGCCTCGAGCTCGATCTCGAAAGCCGCACGATCGCCTACCAGGGCAGGACCGCCCCACTCACCCGCCGCGAGGCGCAGCTGTTTGGCTTCCTGGCCGAGCACCCGGGCAAGTTCTTCTCCGCCTCGCAGCTGATCCAGCGCGCCTGGCATTCGCCCGAGCTGTCTGAAGAGGAACTGCGCACCTATGTCGTGCGCTTGCGGCGGTGCATTCGCGGGCTGGGCGCGCCGTGTGACCTGGTCAATCAAGCTCGCCAGGGATACGCCTTGCGTTTCCGGGCCGCCTCATGAAAAAGGCTCATAGCCGGCGGCCCGCGCACATCGAAGCCGTGGCTCCCGGGATGGGCCGCATCGTGCCGCTGCGGGCGCCCCCGGCCAGCCCCTCCGCCCGAAGCCTCCAGCCGACCGTGCTCCGGTTGCGGAGCCAGGTGGCGCTTCTCCAGGGCTACGCCGGTCTGCTGGACTCGCTCTCCCCCGTTATGCAGGCCCGGATCTTTATGGCGATCATGAAAACGTCTGAGGAACTGGTCCAATTGCTCGAGCCGTACCGCATGGCCGCCGCCGATGCGAAACCAAGCCTCCACGATTACCGCAGCACCCGAATGCGGACGCATCAACTCCTGGCTGAGTACCGTCTCCTGTTGACGCAACTGAAGCGAGAGGTCGCCGGACAGCGGTCCCTCGGGGACGCCCTCACCGGCACC
>DASPZT010000127.1:0-4661 GCA_035636135.1 Candidatus Limnocylindria bacterium
GTCGAACGCTGGCCATCACCCTCTTCCTGGCGAGCCTCGTGCCAGCGGCCATCGGGTTGGTTCACTGGGGCGTGGGCTTGCAGCGGCCCGGGTACACGAACTTCGGCGACTACTACTTGGACGCGCGGATCGGGGTGCACGACGGCTGGAGCAGCCTGTACGACCTGAAGGTCGAGGAGCGCGAGTGGCAGGCGCTGGGCGGGGCCGACGTCCTGCCCATGTTCCCGGTCATCTACCCACCCCCGCTGGCGTGGCTGGTGGCTCCCTTCAGCCTTCTTCCGTTTCCGATCGCATTCGCCCTGTGGGCGACCCTCATGCCGGGACTCTTCCTCTGGATCTGGACCATGATCGCCCCAGGATCCCGGATCCAACGGTGGACGCTGCTGGCGGCGGCCATCGGCACCTCCCCGGTGTCCTTTGGCCTGCAGCTGGCCCATGTCCTGATCGGCATCCTGGCCGGGGTGACCGCCGCGTGGTGGTTCCTTCGGACTCGGCGAGAGGTTCTCGCCGGGTTGGCCCTTCTGGTCCTGGCGATCCGGCCGCAGGCGGCGATACTGGTTCCCTTCGCGCTCCTGGTGGCCGGCTACCGGCGGACGTTCGTGGTGTGGGCCGCGGGGATGGCCGTCATCGGTGCGGTCGCCATGGCCAGCGTCGGGCCCTCGGGCGTGCACGCCTACGTCGATCGCCTCCAGACGGCGGCGGGCAACGGCGGAGCGGACTACATGGTCGCCAGCTCCCTGTCCGTCGCCGGGATCCTCGGCCACGGCTGGCTGGCGGCGGCGGCGCAGGGCATCCTCATCCTGGTGACATTGGTGGCCGCCTTCCGGCACCGCCGCGCGGGACCGGAGCTGCCGATCGTGGCGGGCCTCATCGGATCTTTGCTGGTCACTCCCTTCATCCACCTCGAGGACTTGACCACTGCCGTGGTGGCCGCCTGGCTCTACCTGCGGACCGGGCCGCCCATCGAGGGACGCATCCACATGGCGCTCGGCTATGCCCTCCTGGCACCCAGCATCCTGTTCCGGTTCGGCCTGGGGACCGAGCCCTTCTTCGTGGCCTGGGAGCTGGCCTGGCTGCTAATGCTCGCCTGGCTGCCACATCGGCGAGTGGCCATCCCCCGAGCCGAGCCCGTCGCCGCGGCTGCCTAACCGTCAGGAACCCCGGCGCTGCTCCGTTGCATCGTGGCCGACCCTGATCACCCCTGCCCAGGAGATCCGCCATCGCCCTTCCCCTCGACCGTTCACCAAACCTGCGACCGCCCTGGCTGGCACCGCCGGCGCTGGCGGACCTGGCGGAATTCAAGCAGGACGTCCGGGCATATTACGACCGGCTGGCGCCCTTCCGGGACCAGTGGTACGCGCGCAACCACGTCTACTACACGTTCCTGGAGTCCCGGCTGCGGCTGCTGGTTCCGCCCGGGCAGGCGGTGCTGGAGCTCGGATGCGGAACGGGAAACCTGCTGGCCAAACTCCAGCCGGCGCGCGCCCTGGGCATCGATGTCAGTCCGCGGATGATCGAGATCGCCGCCCACAAATACCCGCGGCTCCAGTTCCGCGTGGATGATGCCGAAACCGTCAACCACCCCCAGCCCTTCGACTACATCATCGCCTCCGACCTGGTCGGCGACCTCCTCGATATCGGCGCCATGCTGGATCGGGTCCACGCCCTCAGTCATGGGCAAACGCGCCTCATCCTGACCTTCCATAACCCGGCGCTGGAAGGCGTCCTTCGCATGGCCCAGCGCGCCGGAGCGGCCATGGCCCCCGCCCGCCAAAACTGGATCGGCCCGGGCGACCTCGACAACCTGCTGCGGCTGGGCGACTTCATCGTGGAGCACCAGGAAACCGGGCTCCTCCTCCCCCTCCCGATCCCCATCCTGGCCCCCCTGGCCAATCGCCACCTGGCCCGGCTGCCAGGCCCGCGCTACTTCAACCTGGTCAACATCGTGGTGGCCCGGCCCATCCGGCCGCGCCCGCGTCCCAAGCCCCTCACCTGCACGGTGGTCATTCCCTGTCGGAATGAGGTGAACAACATCGAGGCCGCCATCACGCGCATGCCCGACCTGGGCACCCATACGGAGGTTCTCTTCGTGGACGGCTCGTCGACCGACGGCACGGTGGAGCGGATCGCGACCCTGCAAGCCCGGTACCAGGGCCGCAAGGACATCAAACTCCTCCACCAGACCGCCCAACCCCGCCCCACGGACCCGACCATAGACCGCACTGACCCCAACGCTCCGGTGGCGATGCTCAAGCTGGGCAAGGGCGATGCGGTGCGCAAGGGCTTCGACGCGGCCACCGGCGACGTCCTGATGATTCTGGACGCCGACCTCACCGTCCCCCCGGAAGACCTGCCTGCTTTCTACGCGCCGCTGGCCACCGGCAAGGCCGATTTCATCAACGGCACCCGCCTGGTCTACCCGATGGAAGAGCAGGCTATGAAGTTTGTGAACTACGCGGGCAACAAGTTCTTCAGCCTGCTCTTCACCTGGCTGCTGGGCCAGCGCATCCGCGACACCCTGTGCGGCACCAAGGCGTTGCGCAAACAGGAATACCTCAAGATCAAGGCCGGCCGCGCCTTTTTCGGCGAGTTCGATCCCTTCGGAGACTTCGATCTCCTGTTCGGCGCCGCCCGACTCAAGCTGAAGATTGTGGATGTGCCCGTCCGCTACCGCCGGCGCGTGGCCGGCGTCACCAAGGTGCGGATCCTCAAGCACGGCTGGCTGCTGGTGGCCATGTGCGTGGTGGCGTTCCGGAAATTCAAGCTGGCTCCCCGCCGGACCCCGACCGGCCCGTAGCCCCTCCAGCCCGGCGGAATCCGCCGTCGCCTTCGTTACACGTCGGATGGAAAGCGTCCAGCGGCTGCCGGTCCGGCCAGGATCGGTCTATATCCCGGACCGCGGGGTCGTCCCCAAGACGGACCACGACGACCCCATCGACTACTACTACAAGCCGCTGACCGGCTACGTCTATCGCAAGCGGTTGACCATGACGGCCGCCCTCCTGGGCCCCACCAAGTACCCCACCCTACTGGAGATCGGCTATGGCAGCGGCATCCTGTTGCCAGAGTTGGCCCGCCACACCGAGCGGCTGACGGCCATCGACATCCACAGCAACCGCGAGCCGGTGGCCACCATGCTCAAGCGGCTCGGGGTTGAAGCCGACCTTCGCCAGGCCGATCTCTACCAGATGCCATTCCAGAATGGGTCATTCGACGCGCTCTTCTGTCTCAGCGTGCTGGAGCATCTCACCGAGCTCGATCGCGCCCTGGCCGAATTCGCCCGGGTGACCAACCCGGGGGCCACCCTGGTCTTTGGATTTCCGGTCCGGAACATGGTCACGGACGCCTTCTTCCGGGCGGTAGGATACGATCCGCGCAAGTTACACCCGTCCGGACACCGGGACATCGAACGCGCGATCCGCGCCCGGCCGGACTTGCGGCTTGAGCGTCGGGAGACCTTCCCGGCTCGGGTCCCCGTTGACCTGGCGCTGTACTGCTCCTGCCGCTGCGTGCGCGCCGGCTAACGCCGGGTGCAAACCCTGATCGCCTCGTCGGCCGCCCGGCTGGTGGCCCTGTCAGCCCTGGCCGTGGTCGAACTCGCCCTCGCGGTCCGCTCGCTCGCCTCCTGGGGGTACACGGTCCACCGGCTCGGCTACAGCGACTTTGGCCAGTACTACCTCTGGTCACGCATTGGGTTGCACGCCGGCTGGAACCACCTGTACGACCTGAGTGTCCAGCGCCAGGAGTGGCAGGCCCTGGGTGGTGTGGCCAGCATCATGTGGTGGCCGATCATCGAGCCGCCCTGGATCGCCTGGCTGGTAGCTCCGCTGGCGCTCTTGCCCTTTCCGATCGCCTTCGCGCTCTGGATGACCCTGATCGCCACCGCCTTCATCCTGGCCCTGCGCCTGGTCGTGCCAGGGACCGGCCTGGTCCGCTGGAGCTATGCGGTCGCGGCGCTGGCGGCGGCCCCGGTGATCCAGGCGCTGCTGCTGGGACAGGCCGTGATCCTGGTCATCGCCGCCGTGGCGGCCGGCTGGTGGCTGCTGCGGCGGGGCCGTGAGCTGGAAGCGGGACTGGTGCTCGTCCTGATTCTGGCCAAGCCCCACCTGGCGGTTCTGCTTCCGGTGGCCCTGCTGGTCGCCGGGTATCGGCGCGCGTTTCTCTCCTGGCTGTCGGGCGCCGTGGTGCTCATCGTCGCCATGGTGATCGCCCTGGGCACCGACGGCCTGACGGCCTACCTGGCCCGCCTCCCCGACGCGCTGGCGGTGGCCCGCGACTGGGCACCGGCCAGCCTGAGCTTTTCCCAACTGATCGGTGGCAGCCTGGTGGCCCGTGCCTTGCAGCTGGTCCTGGCCCTGATAGTCCTCCGTATCATCCGGGTGCAGCGGCGGCGCGGACCCGACCTCGTGGTGGCCGTCGGGTTGCTGGGGTCGATGGTGCTGACCCCCTACGTGCACGTGCCGGACCTGGCCGTGGTGCTGCTGGCGGCGGCCATCTTTCTGCACGCCAACCCCACGCCCCGGCAACGGCGAGTGCTGGCGGTCCTGTACCTGGCCCTGGTGGGCATCCTGTGGACCCCGGACCCGTATCAGCTGCGACTCATCCTGGGCGGCCTGATCGTGCTCCTCGAACTCGCCTTGCTGGGCCTGCTCTACCTGGAG
>DASPZT010000128.1:0-12818 GCA_035636135.1 Candidatus Limnocylindria bacterium
GGGCTCACCACCCGGTCCAGGTCACCGTCACCTATCAGGCCCCCATCACCTCTCCCCTCCTCCACTGGCTGCTGGGTGCCACGTACGCCACCACCGCCCAAGCCAGCTCCTGGGCGAACTGATCCGGTACCGTTAAGCCCGTGCTGGACGTCGACCGCTCGCCGGAGCTGATCCTCCTCTTCGACGGACACTGAGGCTTCTGAACCCGCTGCGCGCACTGGGTGAAAGCGCGCGACCGAGCCGGCCGTGTGCTGGCCTTGCCAAGTCAACTCCCGGGCACCACGCAGCGCTTCGGGATCTCGCGCCCGGACCTGGATCGCGCCGCCTGGACCGTTGATCGGCGGGGTCGCAAGCGCGCCGGCGCCGCCGCCATCGCCCGCACCCTGGAGGCGCTCGGGGGCCCGTGGCGACCGCTGGCCGCGCTGCTGCGGCTGCCCGGAGTCGCCTGGCTGGCCGAGCGCTCCTATGCCTGGGTCGCCGCCCACCGCCGCCAGTTCCGCTGGCTGGCCGTGACCCCGGAGTGTGACCGTCCCGGGGTGCACTGCACGTAGCTCGCCTTGCTATCCTGTCGAGGCAATGGGGGGAGTCCAGTATCACACCCGGCTCAAAACCGGCGATGTGGGTGAGGCCGTGCTGCTTCCCGGCGATCCGGGTCGGGTTGAAGCCGTTGCCCGGTTGCTCGACAAGCCGCGCCACGTGGCCAGCAACCGGGAGTTCACGACCTACACCGGGAGCCTGGACGGTCACCCGGTTTCCGTGTGCTCCACCGGGATCGGCTCGCCATCCACGGCGATTGCGGTGGAGGAGCTGGCGGCCCTGGGCGTGACCACTTTCATCCGCGTCGGGACGACCGGTTCGATTCAAGCGGGAATCGGCTTCGGTCACCTGGTCGTGGCCACCGCCGCGGTGCGCGATGAAGGCACGACCCCGGCCTACGTGCCCCTTGGCTACCCGGCCGTGGCCGACCACGCGCTGGTGGCCGCCATGACCGAGTCAGGCCACCGCCTGGGCCATCCCACCCACGCCGGGATCGTGCGCAGCCACGATGCGCTCTACCCGGATCTGCAGGCCAGCCGGATGCCGCGCCACACCGAGCTGGCGCAGGCGGCTGAGGTCTGGCAGCGGGCGCGGGTGCTGTGCAACGACATGGAGTCGTCCACCATCTTCACCCTCTGCAACCTGCGCGGCCTGCGCGGCGGCTCGGTCCTGATGGTGGTCAATGAGCCCGGCGAAGAGGGCATCGACCCGGACCGCGTCCGGCGGCTGGACCTGACCCCCATGTTCAGGGTGGCGCTGGATGGCGTCCGGCAGGCCTTTCAACCTGCCCCGGTGCACTGAGGCCTCTGATGGCGCTGCACCTGATCGACCACCCGCTGGTCGCGCACTATCTGACCCGGCTGCGCGACCGCGACACCACGCCGGATGAGTTTCGTGAGGCCTCCGACAAGATCATCACCCTGCTGCTCTACGAGGCCACCCGGACCCTCCGAACCCGGACGTTCGAAATCGCCACTCCCATCGAGTCGACCGCGGGGACGGCCATCGCCGACCGGGTGGTGGCGGTGCCCATCCTGCGCGCCGGGCTGGGGCTGATGGGCCCAGTCCTCGACCTCCTACCCCAGGTGACGGTTGGCTACATCGGGCTGGAACGCGACGAGCGGACCGCGGTCGCATCGCGCTATTACGTCAAACTGCCGCCCGACATCCAGGGCAAGACCGTGCTCCTGCTCGATCCCATGCTGGCCACTGGGGGCAGCGCCACCAAAGCGGTCGAGATCTTGAAGGAACACAGCCCGGCCAGCGTCCGGCTGATCTGCGTGGTGGCCGCCCCGGAGGGAATCATGGCCTTGCAGCAGGCCCATCCCGACGTGGAGATCTTCGCCGCGGCCCGCGACCGCCAGCTGAACGCCCAGAAGTACATCATGCCCGGCCTGGGCGACTACGGCGACCGCCTCTTCGGCACCTAACGAGCCGCTCTGCGGACCCCTTCGCCCTCTCCCTCGCGGGAGAGCGCGGGGTGAGGGTGTGCTTTGCCCACGGGTCTGCCCCTGCATTTGACAAGCGGTGGGATCTCGCGTAGAGAGTGTTACAATCTCGCGCGGGTACGCGGGGGGACGGCATGAACTATTCCGGCCGGCTGTCGCTGGTCACCCGTGAAGGGGGAAGAAGTATGAGGCACTCGCGTTTTCGGTTCGTAAGTCTGGGGGTCGTTTCGGTCCTCCTGCTGGCCGCCTGCGGTGGGGGCGGGACTTCGGGCTCACCCGCAGCCAGCTGTAAGCCGTTCAAGGTTGGCCTGGTGACCGACGTCGGGAAGCTGTCCGACAAGTCCTTCAACGCCAACGCCTGGAAGGGCGTCCAGGATGCCCAGGCCGATTCGAGCCTCTGCGTGCAGGCTCGCTATATCGAGTCCAACCAGCCAACCGACTACCAGAAGAACATCCAGACCTTCGTCGACCAGAAGTACGACATGGTGGTCACCGTCGGCTTCCTCCTGGGCGATGACACCCTGCTCCTGGCCAAGGCCAACCCCGGTGTGAAGATGGCCATCGTCGACTACGCCTACTCGGCCCCACCGCCGAACCTGGTCGGTCTCGTCTTCAAGGAAGACCAGGCCGGCTTCCTGGCCGGCGCGCTGGCCGGGCTGATGACCAAGTCGGGGACGATCGCCGGCGTCTACGGCCTGAAGATCCCGCCGGTCGAGAAATACCGGGTGGGCTACGAGAACGGCGCCAAGCACACCAACCCCAACATCAAGACGCTGGGCGTCTACCAGCCCGCGGGCCCCAAGGCCTTCAACGATCCTGACTGGGGCAAGGCGCGCGGAATCGAGTTCGCCGATCAGGGTGCCGACATCGTCTTCGGCGCAGGCGGCAACACCGGCAACGGCGCCCTGCTGGCGGCGGTGCAACAAAATAAGCAGTGCGTGGGCGTGGACGTGGACCAGTTCGTCTCCTATCCAGACGCCGACCCGTGCCTGATCACCAGCGCCGAGAAGCACATCGCGGTGGCGGTCAAGACCGCGATCGCGGACGCGGTCAAGAACCAGTGGCCGTCCAGTGGCCTGCTGGTTTTCGAAGCCAAGAATGGCGGGGTCGGGATCTCGCCCTACCACAATTTCGACAGCAAGGTCTCGGCCGACCTCAAGGCCAAGATCCAGGAGATCCAGAAGAAGCTGGCGGACGGCAGCCTCCAGACGGGATATACCGCCTCGTAAGGAAACACAACTGAATCCGACTCGGGCCGCGGCGCTCGAGCTCCGTGGGATTGTCAAGACCTACGGGGCCCTGCGGGCTAACGACGGTGTGGACCTGGCCATCGAGTGGGGCCAGGTCCACGCGTTATTGGGGGAAAACGGGGCCGGCAAGACCACGCTCATGAACGTCGCCTATGGGCTGGTCCGCCCGGACAGCGGCACCATCCTGGTCGATGGCAACCCGGTGGTGATCCATGGGCCGCAGGACGCCATCCGGCTGGGGATCGGCATGGTCCACCAGCACTTCATGTTGATCCCACCGCTGACGGTGGCTGAGAACGTCATCCTCGGCCATGAGACGGTGACCGCCGGCGGGTTCGTCGACACGCGGGCCGCCGAGCGGGAGGTCCGCGACCTGTCCCACCGATACGGGCTGGAGGTTGACCCGCGCGCCCGGATCGAGGGGCTGCCGGTCGGGATTCAGCAACGCGTGGAAATCTTGAAGTCGCTCTATCGCGGCGCCCGCATCCTGATCCTGGACGAGCCGACCGCGGTGCTCACGCCGCAGGAGGTGATCGGGCTGTTCGGGATCCTCCGCAACCTGGCTGGCGAGGGCTCGGCCATTGTCTTCATCACGCACAAGCTGGGCGAAGTCATGGAGGTGGCGGACACGATCACCGTCATGCGCCGCGGCAAGGTGGAAGCTACCACCCGGCCTACCGAGACCAATCCGGCGGGCCTGGCCCGACTGATGGTCGGCCGGCCGGTCCTGCTCCGGGTCGATAAGGCGCCGGCTCGGCCGCAGCGGCCGGTGCTGGAGCTCGAGAAGCTGGTGGTGCACGACGACCGCCATCGCGTCGCGGTGGACGGGGTGGCGCTCAGTGTGCATGCGGGGGAGATCGTGGGCATCGCCGGCGTCGAAGGCAACGGACAGAATGAGCTGGCGGAGGCCATCGCGGGCCTACGCCCGGACCGCGGCGGTCGCGTCCTGCTCGACGGCCAGGACGTGACCCGGGCTACGACGCGGCACGTCCTGCACGGTGGACTGGGCTTCATCCCGGCGGACCGCCACCGGATGGGGCTGGTGCTCGAGCATTCGGTCTCCGACAACCTGGTGCTGTCGACCTTCGATCGGGCGCCCTTCGCCCAGTGGATCATTCGCCGATTCGAGGCGGTGCTGGAGTACGCGCAGCGGCTGATCCAGCAATTCGACATCCGGGCCGAGAGCCCCAGCCAGCCGGCCGGCTCGCTCTCCGGGGGCAACCAGCAGAAAGTGGTCGCCGCCCGCGAGCTCGGGCGCCAGCCCAGGGCGCTGCTGGCCAGCCAGCCCACCCGGGGCCTGGACGTGGGGTCGATCGAGTTCATTCACCGCCAGATCGTGGACCAGCGTGACGCCGGCCTGGCCGTGCTGCTGATCTCGTCGGAGCTCGACGAAATCCTCTCCCTGGCCGATCGGGTGGCGGTGATGTACCGGGGTCGGATCGTCGCCATCCTGGAGGGCGACGCCATCGACCGCGAGCGCATCGGCCTGCTGATGGCCGGCGCGGCATGACCTGGCGCCGGCTGTTCCGGCCGGCGGCCGTCGCCCTGGCGGCCCAACCCATCCTCTCCATCGTGTGCGGCTTCCTGGTCGCCGGCCTGGCGGTGCTCGCCTCCGGCGCCGATCCCATCCAGGCGTTCAGTGCCCTCTTCCAGGGCGCCTTCACCAACCCGCGCGCGTTTACCGAAACGATTATCGCCACCCTCCCCTACATCTTCCTGGGGCTGGCGGTGGCGCTCGGCTTCAAGGCGGGCCTCTTCAACATCGGGGCCGAGGGCCAGTTCTACCTGGGGGCCGTCTTCGGGGTCTTCATTGGGTACAGCCTTCACGGGGTGCCGGCCATCCTGCACATCCCGTTGGCACTCCTGGCCGGCATGCTGGGCGGGTTCGTGTGGGCCGCCATTCCGGGGATCATCAAGGCCCGCACCGGCGCCCACGAAGTGATCATCACCATCATGCTCAACTACGTCGCCTTCCAGCTCACCGACTTCCTGATCAATAACCGGGGACCGCTGGCGGACAAGACCTCGTCAGCCCCGCGCACCCCCTTTATTCAGCATGCGGCGCAGCTGCCCATCTTGATCCCCGGGACGCGGCTCCACGCCGGTCTTTTCCTGGCGCTGGCCGCGATTCCGGTGGTCTGGTTCCTCCTCTCCCGCACCACGGTCGGCTTCCAAATCCGCACGGTCGGCATGAATGCGACCGCCGCCCGGGCCGCCGGCATCTCGGTGGGCTGGACCCTGGTCATCACGATGGGCATCTCGGGAGCGCTGGCCGGCCTGGCCGGCGCGGACGAGGTGCTGGGCGTCTCGCACTTCATGCCGCCCTCCTTCTCCACCGGCTACGGCTTCGACAGCATCGCCGTGGCCTTGCTCGCCAAGAGCAATCCATGGGCGATCCTGCCGGCGGCGTTCCTGTTTGGCGCGATGCGCAACGGCGCCACTTTCATGCAGCTCCAAACCCAGGTCTCGGCGGACCTGATCTCCATCGTGCAGGCGACGGTCATCATCTTCATCGCCGCGCCGGCGATCATCCGCTGGATCTTCCGGCTCCGGCACACGCCAGCCGCACCGGTGCAGCTCGCCAAGACGGACGGGGGCGCCACCATCTGATGATCGCGGCCTTGCAGAGCCTGCACCTCACCGAACTCGGCTATCTGACGCTGCTGGCGGCGACCCCGCTCACCCTGGCCGCCCTGGGCGGGTTGATGTGCGAGCGCTCCGGCGTCGTCAATATCGCGCTGGAAGGCATCATGCTGACGGGCGCCTTCGTCGGCTACGCTGCCGCGCTGGCGACCCACAATCTCTGGCTCGGGGTACTGGCCGCCATGCTCGCCGGGATGGCCATCGCCGCCCTGCACGCCGCCCTCTCTATCAGTCTCCTGGTCGACCAGATCGTGAGCGGGACCGTGATCAATATCCTGGCCGTCGGCATCACCGGGGTGTACTACCGAACCTATATCCAGGAGAGCAGCGCCGTGGGCCCCGGCATCCTGCCCACGTGGCACATCCCACTGCTGGACCGGCTCCCCTTCCTGGGGCAGATCTTCTTCCAGGGTCAAGCCATCACCTGGGCCATGCTGCTGCTGATCGTGGTCGTCCACGTGGTCCTGTTCCATACCGTGTGGGGGCTGCGGACGCGTGCCTGCGGCGAGCATCCCCTGGCGGCCGACACCGTCGGCATCAATGTGTACCTGGTCCGGTACGTCAATGTGATCGCCAGCGGCGCCCTGGCCGGCCTGGGGGGCGCCTACTTTTCCCTCCAGGAGATCGGCAACTTCCTCCCCAACATCACCGGCGGACGGGGATTCATCGCCCTGGCAGCGATGATTTTTGGCCGCTGGACACCCATCGGCTCCTTCCTAGCGTCGTTGCTCTTCGCCGGCGCGGACGCGGTGGGAGCCCGGATCCAGGGCTTTCACAACATCCCCTACCAGTTCCTGGGGATGCTCCCCTACGTGCTGACCATCGTCGTGGTCGCCGGCGCGATGGGACGCTCGATTGCCCCGGCCGCCGTCGGACGGCCGTACAAGAAGCAGTAGGCTGGAGCGATCCATTGGGCACGTGCAAACGCCGGAGGGGTTTTGCGTTGCAAGCACCATGAGACGACCGCTGGTCGCTTTTCTGGTGGTGCTGTTGTCGGGCTGCGCCAGCGCGCCGGCCCCCACGGTGGTGGCCGGCCATCGGCAGCCGTCCGTCTGCCTGGTGACCAGCGCTGGGCCGGACAGTGAAAGCCTTAACCAGTCGGCCCAGGATGGCATTGCCGCCAGCCACGCGGTGTCGAACGTGATCGAATCCTCCGTGCCCGCGGTGTACGCGGCCAACCTCGAGCAGTGCGCCACGGCTCGGCCAGACCTGACGGTGGCCGTTTCGGCCGGCATGGCCGGCGCCATCAGGCAGGTGGCCAAGAAGCACCCGTCATTGCGGTTTGCGCTGGTGGACGCCATCGTCACGGATGACCAGGGCCAGCCAGCCGACCTGTCGAACGTGACCGACCTCGTGTTCAAGGAGCAAGACGCGGGGTACCTGGTCGGGGTCCTCGCCGGCCTGATGGAAAGTATGAAAGTGGGGAGGGCCGTGCACAATCGCGTGGGTGGGTTCGGGGTGAGTAACGCGCCCGCCTCCCAGCGATACCTGGCGGGTTTCATCGCTGGCGCCCGCTCCGTGAACCCCAACGTGGGCGTCAAGCTGGACTGGACCGCCGTCGCCGACCAGGCGGGGTGCAAGGCCATTGGCACGGCGCAGGTGCGCACCCAGGTCGACATTCTGTTCCAGGCGGGAGTCCCGTGCGGTCCAAGCTACATCGAGGCGGCCTACGACGGGCATGCCTACGCGATTGGATCGGGTGAAGACCAGGCCACCCTTAGCCCGGCGGTCATCACCAGCGCCGTGAAGCGCGTCGACCGAGCGCTGCAGCTGACGCTCGAGCGGCTGGCCGCCGGCACCTTCACCCCAGGCCCCGTCTACTTTGGGCTGGCCGAAGACGCCATGGGTTTTGCTCAGCCCAGCAGCGTGGTCCCCCAGTCGATCCTGATCCAGCTGGGCCGGGTCCAGGCCGACATCAGGGCGGGCACGGTCACGCCACCGGCCATCATTCCCCCCGGCCTGTAGCTGAATTTCCCGAGCTTTGGCGGCGAGCCTTCTTGGACGCGGCCAGCCGCGCCTCGGCCTCGCTGAACTCCCGGCGCAACCGGGACTTCAGTGCCGGCTCGGCGAAGGCACCGTCAAGCGCCTGCAAATTCATCGCCCAGATGTCCGCCCGCGAGCCGCCCAACACGGTCGCGACTTTCAGGTACTCGTTGGTTAGGGTGGTCCGCGACACCGTGCGGGAGTCGGTGCTGATGGTGACCCTGATGCCGGTGCGGAAGTACGCGAGCAACGGGTGGTCTTCCAGCCGCGGCACCGCCTTGGTCTGGACATTGCTGGTGGGGGCGGTGTCGAACTCGACCCCATTTTCGCGTGCCATCTCCACCACCTCCGGATCCTGGCGGGCGCGGACGCCGTGGCCGATCCGCATCGCCCCTAACGCAATCGCCTGCCGAACACTCTCTGGCCCGGCGCCTTCGCCGGCGTGAATGGTCAGGTTGAGCCCCAGCGAGCGGGCCGCTCGGAAGGCATCTTCATGCGTCCCGGGTGGATGCCCGGCCTCATCTCCCGCCAGGTCGAAGCCCACCACCCCCTCCCCCACAAAGCCCCCGGCCGCCTGGGCGAGGGTCACATTCTGGTCGGGCGGCATGGTGCGCAGAGCGGTGATGATCAGGCCACCCGCCAGCCCGGTTTCAGCCTGGCCGGCGCGCAACCCATTGAGGGTGGCCCGGATCACGTCTGTCAGCGAGAGGCCGCGATTGACATGCAGCCAGGGCGCGTACCGGATCTCGGCATAGCGCACGCCGTCCGCGGCCAGGTCCTGGCACAGCTCGTAGGTGACCCGTTCCAGGGCTGGCACCGTTTGCATGATGGCGATCGGCAGTTGGAAGTAGGCGATGTAGGCCGTCAGGGACGGGGTCTCCTCGGTGGCCTCCAGGTGCGCCCGGAGCCGCTTCAGGTCGGTAGTTGGAACCGGGACGCCGTCCGCGGTAGCCAGGTCCAAGACGGTGGCCGGACGAACCGAACCATCCAGGTGCAGGTGCAGCTCCGCCTTCGGGAGGGCGCGAAAGTAGGCGGCATCATCCATGGGTCGCCCGCCATCGTACCGCGCTCGCTCTACGCGGCGTGCTGATGCCCGTTGGGGCCCAGATCGTCGACCAGGGCGAGCAGATCGCGCGGCCGCAGGGCCCGCAGGCGGTAGCGGGCAAATTCCCCATTCATCTCCGCCGAGTGGCCCCAGGCCGCGAGCACGGTGCGGACCCGGGCCGCCTGCCCGGTCTCCATGTCGACCAGGCTGTCGCCCACGTAGAGGGCGCTGCCAAGGGGGAGCTCGAGGTGGTTGATGGCAGCCAGCAGCGGGTCCGGCGCCGGCTTCGGGGGGCTGACATCCTCGTAGCCGATGATCACGTCGAAGTACCGGTGCAGGCCGATCCCCTCCAGCTCCGTCTCCACCAGCACCCGCCGCTTGCAGGAGACGACTCCCAGGTGGACGCCCCGCTGGCGCAGCGTCCGGACCAGCGTGGGAATCCCGCGGAACACCTGTGCCGGGCCGAGCCGCGAGTCGGCGCGACGATACGTGGCGACCAGGTCTTCCCAGAGGTCGGGCGAAACACGTCGCATTTGCTCCGGCAGCGGCAGACCGCGGCTCTGCCGAAACAGGGCGCGAGCCCCTTCGTCCAGCGCATGCTTTCGCATCACGGTGCTGAAGGCGGCTTCAATTAGCGGATAGCTGTCGACCAGCGTGCCATCGAAGTCGAAGACGACAGCTCGGCGTCCGGCTCGGGCGCCGTTGGGGGGCGCCGACGGACGGATGTTCCCTTGTTTGTGTTCCACAATCCTGCTCCCGCCCGGCTGGCCGACCGGTCGCCCCGCGACCGCCAGGCCCCAGCGGGCTCTGCGTTGATGATGCCAAGTGTATAACGTCCCTGGCTAGCCATCCTGTTGCGGCCGGGCCCCGCAGCGAACGAGCGTTCGGCCGGCCCAGCTTGACCACTTCTTCGGTTGAGGCCTACAATTCGACCACTATGGCAGGGGTCGTTTTTGAGCACGTCTATAAGCGGTATACGGGCAACGTGGTCGCCATCACGGACATGAACGTGGAGATCCGGGATAAGGAATTCATGGTGCTGGTCGGGCCTTCCGGTTGTGGCAAATCCACGGCGCTGCGGATGGTGGCCGGGCTGGAAGAGATCAGCGACGGAACCGTCAAGATCGGCGATCGGGTAGTCAACGACGTGCCGCCCAAGGACCGCGACATCGCCATGGTGTTCCAGTCCTACGCCCTGTATCCCCACATGACGGTCTACGACAACCTCTCCTTCGGGCTCAAGCTGCGCAAGACCCCGAAGTCGGAGATCGATAAGCGCGTCCGGGAGGCGGCCCGGGTGCTGGGCCTGGAAAACCTGCTCGACCGCAAGCCGAAGGCGCTCTCCGGCGGGCAGCGCCAGCGGGTCGCGCTGGGCCGCGCCATCGTCCGCCAGCCGAAAGCCTTCCTGATGGACGAGCCGCTCTCCAACCTGGACGCCAAGCTGCGCGTCCAGACCCGGGTGGAAATCCTCAAGTTGCACCAGCGCCTGCAGACCACGTTCATCTATGTCACGCACGACCAGGTCGAGGCCATGACCATGGGCGACCGGATTGTCGTGCTCAAGGATGGGTTCGTCCAGCAGGTGGACACCCCGCAAACCCTCTACGAGAAGCCGGTCAACCTGTTCGTCGCCGGCTTCATCGGCAGCCCGGCCATGAACTTCCTGCCGGCCACCATCAGCGGCGACGGCCAGGCGCAGTTGAAGGGCGATGGCTTCACGGTCCCGGTCGCCGAGCGCCTCCTGGACGGCTCCGGTGCGGCGCGCGGGCAGGAGGTCATCATGGGCGTCCGGCCCGAGGACCTCAAGGATTCCCGCTACAGCGATGGGATGCTGCCCAAGGTCATGGCCAAGGTGGAGGTCGTGGAAAGCATGGGCAGCGAAATCTTCGCCTATCTCAACCTCGGCGGCCGGACGCTCACCTCGCGCATGGACCCGCGCAGCGCGGACCTGCAGCCCGGACAGACCGTCCAGGTGGCGGTGGACACCAGCCACATCCACCTGTTCGACCCGAAGTCCGAGAAGGCACTGGTCAGCGGCGGCACGCCGGCCCGAGTCTAGCTAACTGGACCTCGGTCTCCAGGACCGGGTCGCGGTCGTCACCGGTGCCAGCCGAGGGCTGGGATTGGCCATCGCCCAGGTACTGGCGCGGGAGGGCTGCCGGCTCGCCATCTGTGCCCGCACCGCGGCCGCCCTGCAGCAGGCCGCTGCCCAATTGGGTCCGGCTGACCGGGTTTTCCATCAGCCGGCGGACGTCACCGATCCCGGCCAGCTGGACGCGTTTCTGTCGGCGGCCGGCGCCCGCTGGCAGCGGCTGGACATCCTGGTCCACAGCGTCGGCGGCGCTCAGGGTCGCGAGGCCCTGACCACCGATGATGCCGAGTATGCCGACGCCTTCGAGCTGAACGCCCTGGTGGCTGTGCGGGCCGCCCGGGCGGCCGTCCCCTGGATGCGCAAAACGGGCTACGGCCGAATCATCCTGATCGCGTCGGTGTACGGCCGCGAGGCCGGTGGGCGGCCCGCCTACAACGTGGCCAAAGCGGCCGAGATCAGCCTGGCCAAGGCACTAGCTCGCGAGCTGGCTCCGGCCGGCATCCTGGTCAACGCGGTTGCCCCCGGCTCCCTGATGTTCCCCGGCAGCTCCTGGGAGCGGCGCCGGCAGGCCGATCCACAGGGGATGGATGCCTTCGTGCGCGCGGAGATCCCGCTGGGCCGCTTCGGCACGCCCGAGGAGGTGGCGGCGGTGGTCGCCTTCCTCGCCTCAGAGCGAGCCAGCATGGTCACCGGCGCCTGCTGGACCGTGGATGGCGGCCAGTCCCGCAGCCTGATTTAGGTTACTCATCCACCGGTTCGGGGGGGAAGGCCTCCACCGGCTTCAGCATCTGGACCTGCACCGGGTGGGCTGCCTTCGCGAATCGGTTCGCATCGTCTACCGTCCCGACCACGTACCCGTAATGCATGGGCACCGCCAGCTGAGGCGACATCTTGCGGACCAGGGCGACCGCCTCTGGCACGTCCATAGTGTAGGTGCCACCGATCGGGAGGAAGGCCACCTCCGTCTTGACCTGCTCCAGCTCGGGGAGATGATCGGTGTCGCCCGCGTGGTAGTACCGATGTCCCGCGAGCGAAAGGATGTAGCCGACCCACTGGTTGGACTTGGGATGCATCTGCAGCCGCTGCGGGTGGATGTTGTAGGCGGGCACCGTTTCCACCGCCACCCCGCCGACGTGTAGCTTCTGCCCGGGCTTCACGGGGGTGACATCGCCGCTGAGCTCCCTGGCCACGTCGGCCGGCGCCACGATCCTGGTCTTCGGCCCCCGGACTTTCTCGAGGTCCGGATTGTAGTGGTCGAAATGCGCGTGCGTGATGAAGACCACGTCCGCGACATCCTCTTTGGGAATGCCCCACGGATCGATATAGATCGTCATTCCGTCACCGCGATAGCAGTAGGCGGACTGTTTGAACCAGGTGAAACGCTCAAGCATGGAATCCTCCTGGCAATCCTGACCAAACGCTGACCGGAGCAGCTTACCCTCCCATGGGCCTGGCGGGCTCGACGATCAGGGCACGAGCAAGGTCGTCGTGGCGGTCGCGCTGGCACCGCCGACGTCGTGGATCGTCACGGTAATGGAAAAGGTGCCATGACCGGAGTAGACGTGCGTACCGCCAAATGCGAAGCCACCGGAGGGGTTGGTCGTGAAGGTGCCTCCGGAAGTCGTGCCATCGCCCCAGCTGATCGTCCCGCTGTACTGTGACAGGTTCCCGTTCGGGTCCGCGTCAGTGAAAGTCACGCCGGCTCGCGCCGTACCGCTCGGGTAGTCGGCGGCGATTTGGGTGATGGTGAGGGGGGCGTCGACAGGCGTCGGGGTTGGAGTCGGCGTGGGCGTGGGCGTGGGCGTGGGCGTGGGCGTCGG
>DASPZT010000129.1:0-7960 GCA_035636135.1 Candidatus Limnocylindria bacterium
CCGCGTTAGCGACCCGCGTCCGTGAAGAGATCACCAAGGCATCCTCCTCAGGGGCGCCGGCATCGGTGACTGAAGGCTCGGTCGTAACCGCGGTGCAGACCCTGAGGTACCATCCCAAGCTGCAGGAATACGTTTTGGTCCTCACGGGCGTCGGTCGTCGTATCTATGCGACCGCGATAGCGGCTGGTGACGGCGAGCGGCTTCGCTGCCTGATGACAAAGGCAGCGCTGCCCGGCAGGCGGGAATGGATTGAGCTGTTGCTGGCGGCTCTCCGCTCACGAGGCGCAAGTCTCAGCGCTATCTCGCTAGACCGTCAGATAGCCGGCACCTTTCGCTGCACGGTTTCAATCAAGGAGGAGGGCGGCGGCTGGGCTTTTGACGTTAGCCCGTCGGAGGCCGCTGTTATGGCGTTAACGACGGGACTACCCATTCGGATCAGTCAGCCGCTGTGGGCACAGTACTCGATGACAGACCCGAGCCTCAAGTGGACCTTCAAGAGATTTTTTCGCGAGATATTCAGGTGGCCCGAGACCCCCTCCCCGCCCTCCCCGCAAGGGGGAGGGAGACCTTAATCGCAAGGACGGCGTTAGGCGAGACCCCCTTCGCCGTCCCGCAATGGGAGGCAAATAGATCTACGAGTAGCGGACGCGCGGATCCAGGAACGTGTAGGAGATGTCGACTACCAGGTTGGCGGTGACGATCAGCCGCGTAGCGGTAGGAGTAGCCGAAGTCGAGACCGTGGGGCTTGATGATTGGGATGGGCGGGAGAACTCGCCAGATGTAATCGACGAACTGGACGATGAGCGGGCGGTCCAGGCCCAGCTGGTGGTGGATGCTGCGGATGGCGGCCGGCGAGGCGTTGGTGCCGGCGTAGAGGCGGGCCGGATCGCCCGGGACCATGAAGGCGACCACAAACGTGATGGCCGCCACCCCGAGGAGCACAAAGACCATCCAGAGCAGGCGGCGAACGATGTACGCGGTCACGGGTCCGCCGGACCCGCCGGAGAGGGGAGCCGCGGCTCCCCTCTCGTCAGGCGATCGTTAGCTGGCTGAGGCACTGGCCGCCGCGCCAGTCACCCAGATGCTCGTGACAACGAGCGGCCACACCGGGTGCAGGTGGTAGCCGTGCACCCGCGTGGATGAGACGTTGGCCTCGACGGTCGAGTACATCGGCACCCAGGGGAAATCCTGGCCGGCGACAATGTCCTGGAACTGCTTGTACAGGTTCAGGCGTTCGGTGGCGTTGGTGTCGCCGCGCGCCTTGTCCGCCAGGGCATCGGCCGACTTGTTGCAGTAGAAGGCAACGTTGGAGCCGTTGGCCGTCACATTGGCCGCTGAGCAGGTCAGGATCGGGTCGATGAAGTCGGACGGGTCGGGGAAGTCCTGGATCCAGCCGTTGTAGCTGAGGGCCGTCGTGTTGGGCTTGCCGGTCACGTCCAGGAAGGCACTGAACGCCAGGCCTTGCAGGTTGATAGTGACGCCGATGGCGGCCAGATCCTGCTGGACGGCCGCGGCCTCCCGGTCGGAGTCCGCGTTCGCCTTCGGGTAGACGAGCGTCTGCGGCGGGAAGGGCTTACTGGGGCCGTAGCCGGCCTGCGCCAGCAGGTCCTTCGCCTTCTGAATGTTCTGGCCGTTGGCATCCAGGCCCAGCGGATTGTAGTTCGGGACGTAGCCGGGCATGGGCGGTGCCTGGATCCCGTTGTTGATGACCGCCCTGCCGGCCAGGATCTTCGCCTGGCTGGCCTTGTTGATGGCGTAGTTGAAGGCCTTACGGACCTCCAGCTTGTCGAAGGGCTTCATGGTGGGGTTCATGGCCAGGTACCAGATATCCACGTTCGGCGTGGTGACGACCCGGTTCTTCCACTTGGGGTCGGCGCTCAACTGCACGTACTGCGCCGACGGGATATTGATGTCCGGCTGCGGGAGATCCATCTGGCCGCTTTGCATGCGGAGGATCGCCACTTCCGGCGTCACGCCGATCTGGGCATCGACCTCATTCAGGTAGGGCTTGGTGCCGAAGTAGTTGGGATTCTTTTTCAGGACAATCAGCTGGCCTGCAGTCCACTTGTCCAGGACGAAGGGACCGGTGCCCATCGGCTTGTGGGCGAAGTCGGTGCCGGCGGCGGCCACCGCCTCCTTGGGAACCACGAAGCCAAATGGCATGGCGACAATGTTCAAAAAGGACTGATTCGGGGTGTCCAGGTCGACCTCGAGCGTGTTGGGGTCGAGGACCTTGAGCCCCGAGATGCTGGTGGCCTTACCGTTGAAGAAGTCCGCGGAACCGGTGAGCACGCCCCAGAACGGTCCTCCGGTCATCGGGCCGTTGGTCTTGGGGTCGAGCATCCGCTCCCAGGAGTACTTGAAGTCGTCGGCCGTGACCTCGCGGCCGTTGCTGAACTTGACGCCCTTGCGGATCTTGAACGTGTAGGTCTTGCCGTCGTTGGTAATGACCGGCATCTTCTCGGCGATGTCCGCCTTGAGGTTAGTGGTGAAGCCGTCGTAGTCGAGCAACCCGTTGTAGATCTGGCGCTCGATCGACCAGGAGTCCGTGTCGTAGCCGATGGCGGGGTCCAGCGTCTTCAGGTCGTCCTTGAAACTGATCGTGAGCGTGCCACCTGAGGTCGGCGTCTCCCCGCCGGTCGGGGTGTTGTTCGCGCACGCCGGCAGCAGGATCGTCCCGGCTGCCATCACGGCCAGCCAGGCTGTGGGTCGTCGCTTCATACGTCCCTCCTTCCCGTTCCGATCGAAACTTGTCCAAGAAACTACCGTGCCCAGCGCTCCTTGTAAAGGACGCCTCGACTTGCCCGCTACCCGGAGGCCTCCTCCACCTCGAACGTGCCCGGCGCGGCCACCTCCAGGCCCGGTTCCAGGGTGGCCCGCTGGCCGGTAGCCAGCCCGCCTCCGCCTGCCGCCACCCCGCCGATCGCCCCCCGGAAGAGCGCCCGCTCGCGGGGGTCGAGGGCGTCCCGGAGCCCGTCGCCGAGCAGGTTGAAGGCCAGGACGGTCATCAGGATCATCAGGCCGGGGACGATCACCAGCCAGGGCGCGATCTGCATGAAGGTGACGCCCTCATTGACCATCACCCCCCAGTCGGCCGTGGGTGGCTGCACCCCGATCCCGATGAAGCTGAGGATTGACTCAACCGTGATGGTGGTGGCGATGCCGATGGTGCCGTACACGATGATGATCGGCATCAGGTGCGGGAAGATGTGCTTGGCCAGAATCCGGATCGGATGCGTGCCCAGGGCGCGGGCGGCTTCCACGAACTCCTTTTCCTTGATGGAGAGCACCTGCGCCCGAACGATCCGCGCCACCGCCGTCCAGTAGAACAGCGCGATGACGGCCGCAATCACCAGCAGGTTGCCATGCAGCCCGCTCGAGTACAGGATGCCGATCAGGGCGATGGAAAAGAGGACGACGGGAAAGGCCATCATGATGTCGGTAAACCGCATCAGGACCATGTCCATCCAGCCGCCGAAGTAGGCGGCCACCGACCCCAGACTGATCCCCAGCGCCAGGGCCGAGAAGTTCGCCAGGCACCCGATGATGAGGGAGACCCGGGCGCCCCATAGGGTCCGGCTCAGCAAGTCCCGGCCGTTGGCATCGGATCCCAGCAGGAAGGTGGCGCCCGGCGGCAGCGGCCGCCCGTTGAGGGGCAGCAACTCGTAGTAGCCGTGGTTGGGGTCGCGCAGCGGCAGCAGCGGGGCCAGGATGGCCACCGACACCAGGAGCAGGATGAAGGCCAGGCCGGCCAGCGCCAGCGGTTCCCGCCGAAACCGGTCCCACACCGGCCGCCAGGACAGGCTCTGCCGAACCCATCGCACCAGCCAGTAAAGGCTCACCACCAGCACGGCGAACATCGCCAGGGCGGCGAGCCGGTCGGGAGTCATGGTGGATTCACGGTATAACCGACCGCCCCCTCACCCTTGGGAAGGGACAGGCTAGCGCTGGCTGTAGTTACGGGGGCCGGTTACCAGGTATAGGGGCCGGCCGGCGCGGCCGCGTACTCGCGGGCCTCCTCGTGGTTGGTCATGGCCCGCTGGTAGAGGCGCACGTACTGGAGGGCGGAGTTGGCCCAGCTGACATCTGACGTCATGGCGTTCCGCTGCAGTGTCCGCCAGAGTGACGGCTGACGGAAATTCTCCAGCGCGCGCACCACCTGGGCGTAGAGGTCCCAGTGGTCGTAGGCGTCGAACACGAACCCGTTTCCCGTTTGCTTGACCGGGTCCCAGTCGTGGATGGTGTCGGCCAGCCCGCCGGTCGCCCGCACAATGGGGATGGTGCCATATCGCAGGCTGATGAGCTGGCCGAGGCCGCAGGGCTCGAAGCGGGAGGGCATCAGGAACATGTCCGATCCGGCGTAGATGTGCTGGGCCAGCACGGGCTTGAAGCCGATGGTCGCCGAGAGCTTCTGGGGGTTGTCGCGAGCGTTGACTCGAAACAGGTCCTCGTAGCGGCCTTCGCCCGCCCCCAGCACGACCAGCTGCAGGTCGAGCCGCATCAGGCCCCACATGATGTTGGCGATCAGGTCCAGCCCCTTCTGGTCGTAGAGGCGTGAGATCAACCCGATCAGCGGCGTCTCTGGCCGCTGCGGTAGGCCCAGCTCCTTCTGCAGCGCCAGCTTGTTCTCGACTTTGTGCTCGATGCTGTCGATGTCGTATCGGGTGGCCAGGTTGGTGTCGGTTGCCGGATTGAAGACCTCGTAGTCGATCCCATTGATGATCCCGTAGAGCTTTGACCGGTAGAGGCGGAGCAGCGGGTCCATGCGCTCCCCGTACTCTGCCGTGAGGATCTCTTCGGCGTACCGGTTGCTGACGGTGTTCACCGCGTCGGCGTAATACAGCCCACGGCCCAGCAGGTTAACGATGTCGTCGAGGCCGGGGATGCCCGGCTTGATCAGGCCCCACGGATCCAGGTTGGCCAGATGTAGGGTGCCATACCCGAACACGCCCTGGAAAGCCAGGTTGTGAATGGTGAGCACGGTGGCGATCTCCGCATAGGCCGGGTCGGTCGCATAGAGCTTGGCCAGCATGTTGGGAATGACCGCGGTATGCCAGTCGTTGACATGCACCACGTCCGGGATGAAATTCAGCGGCCGAAGCATTTCTAGCGCCGCCCGGCTGAAATAGATGAAGCGGGCGTCGTCGTCCCAGAACCCATACATGCCTTCCCGGCCGAAGAACTGCTGGTTCTCGATGAAGTAGACCGGGACGCCTCCGCTGATGCGGCCTTCCAGCACATCCGCGGAGATCGTCTGCTGGGCCAGAGGGACAGGGAGCTCCCGGACAACGGGCTTGAGCTCGTACCGTTCCGGATCGATGGTGCCATAGCGGGGCATCACCACTCGCACGTCGTGACCCAGCTGCTTGAGCGCCTTGGGGAGGGCGCCCGCCACGTCGGCCAGCCCACCCACTTTGGCAAAGGGCGCCACCTCGGCCGACACCAGCAGAATCTTGAGCGGTTTGGGCGGCTGGCCCTTGAAGATGTCGCCGGGAACGCGGACGCGGATGGACCCCGCGGGTGGAACCTGCTCCACCACGGTCCCGCCCCGCTGGACCGCGGCCACCAGCTCCAGGGTCTCGCCCGGGTCATGCTGCAGGGCCGCAAACGGGATACCCAACGCGAGCGTGTCGCCGGTCGCGGTCGCCGCCCCGGTCCAGATGGGAGCCGCGCCGTCCGACGCTCGGGTCGCCCGCAGGGCGAGGGCCGCCCGGCCGTTTTCGAGGCGGACGGACAGCGCATACGCGGGCTCGAAGCCGAAGTCGGCCCGATGGGCGGTTCCCGCCAGGGCCGGCGCCTCTTCCGGCTGTTGGGCGCCGCCAGAGAAGTAGATGCAGAGGTCTGCCGGTCGGGTGGCGGCCGCAGACAGGTCGAGGCGCAGGTAGAGCTGGGCGTCGTCGCGGCCGAACCAGACGCGGCGGATGATCCCGCGAGGCGGATGCATGGCGCCGTAGAGGGCCGTCACGTCGAGGTAGCCGGCCGCCGTCCACTCGGACTCGTCCAGCGTCCCATCCAGGTGGGGGCTGATCATCCGTTCCGGGCGCTTGGCTGCCGCCGTATCCCCGGGCCGGACGATCGGCTGGAACAGCGCGGAGGGCGGTTGCTGCTCCAGCAGCTTATAGGCGTTGCGCAGGTGGAGCCGATACAGGTTGTCCCAGATGACGTCCATGCCCGAGTCGTGACCGCGGCCGAACCACCAGAACCAGTCGCTGCCCTCCGCAATGTGGACCTCGCGACGAGCCTGCTCGATGGCCGGGCTGTCTTTGTGCTGGGCCAGGATGTCGCGGGTCTCGGCCAGCAGGTCCCAGGCCTGGTTGTGCTCGTTGTCACCCACCCAGGTCGCCAGGCTGGCGTCGATCCAGGACCCGGCCCGGACGCTGGACATGGACCGTACCGGCGGGTTGCCGGCGAGGAACTCGCTGATGTGCACCAGGCGTAGGTCCGGGTCTTTGCCGATCCGCGCGTAGACCGCGGCCAGGAAGGCGTTGCCGTTGGCCTCATAGAAATCCCAGCAGTTTTCGCCATCGAGGGCCAGGGTCACCAGCAGCGGGGCGGCCGACGGATCCTGCCGTTCTCGGATAGCGTGCAGGCGCCCGACCAGGTCGGACGCGGCCTGGTCGGCGGCGTAGGTCTGATAATCGAACCCGATCAGGTTCGACAGTTTCGCGTCGCGGAAGACGGCCGACAGCGGTGCCTGTCGATCGACCCGGTAAGGCGAGTAGAGGACGTCGGGCCGCATGACTCGCCCTTCGCCGTCGCGGCCGATGGTGGTGTCCAGGGAGCGGGCCAGCAGGCCCTCATCGCTGATCAGCCAGGTCAGCCCCTGGGCCGAGACCAGGTCCAGCACCGGGTCACTGATCGCCTGTTCGGGCGGCCAGAGACCTTTTGGCCGGGCCCCGAAGGTGCGGGCGTGAGCCTCCAGCGCCAGCCCCAGCTGGGCCGCCGCATCCTCCGGGTGGGCGAACGGGCGGCGGGGGAGTTTCAGGTCTGGCCGGGCCTCCTTGGCTGAGGCCACATCGCAGAGCAAGGGCAGGATGGGGTGGTAGTAGGGGCTGGTGACCAGCTCCGCCTGGCCCCGCCGCTGGACATCCTGGTACTTCCCCAGCACCCGATGCAGGAGGTCGAGCTGCGCCCGCAGGATCGGCTCCTTGTCCTCTTCGCTGAAGTCCCGCCCCTTGCCCACCAGCTCCCGGAGCGTGGGATCGGTCTCCGCCTGGTGCGGGTCGATCCAGGACAGGTTGAACCAGACCTGCAGGTCCCGGACCTCGCTATCGGTGAACAGGCGGGCCAGCTCCGCGGAGGTCTTGGGCCATGCTTGCTCGCGCTTCTGGACCAGCTCCAGGTAGCGGGGCGCATCTCGGACCCGACGGAAGCTAGGCGATTCGGTCATCCAGCGAACCACGAAAGCCCGCTCTTCTTCGCTCAGCTCGTCGGCCCGCCGCCGGGTGAGGTCGAGGTAGATGTCGGAGGCGTTGCCCGACCGGTAGTCCTCCAGCTGGTCGATCAGCGACGGCACCAGGTTGAACGTGACTTTGACTTCCGGGTAGGCATCGAGTAGGGCCGCCATGCGGTAGTAGTCCTTGGCCGCGCGCAGCCGGACCCAGGGCAACAGGAACGTGTTGCTCAGGTCATCTTTGTAGTACGGCTGGTGCATGTGCCACACGAGGGCCACATGCAGGGGAGGCGCCACGGGGAGCTATCTTACCCGGTCGATGCCCGCGTGGCCGGCGGCGCAATCTCCATCCGGTAAACGTAGTGCAGCCGGGGCGAATACTCGACGGTCACTCGGTCCCCGGGGCTCATTGACTTGAACGCCGCGCGATTGATGCGGAAGGCTTCCGCCCAGAGGCCCGGCGCCAGTGAGCGGCTGCCGGGCTGGATGGCCACGTGGTAGGAGTGGCCGAGCATGCCCAGGTCCCGGCGCAACCCCACCACCATGCCGCTCATGGTCGCCCGTCGG
>DASPZT010000130.1:0-7682 GCA_035636135.1 Candidatus Limnocylindria bacterium
TCCGACGGTTGCGGTTCGATGCCGTACTATCCAGCCGGCTGGAACGGGATCCGTTGATCGACTATCACCAGGGCGTCCCCGTCGAGCGGGTGGTGCCAGGTCGGGTCCCACGCGTGGTCACCTCAGCGGGTGAGGTGGGTGCCCGCGCGGTGGCCGTGGCCGATGGGTTGCGATCGAACCTGCGGCGGCAGCTCGGGTGGACACGCGGACCCAGGCCGCCGCACCGCTATGGCATCGTCGGTCACTGGCGGAGCAGCTTTCCCAGCGACCCCTGGATCCGGCTAACGATTCACTCCGGTTTCGAGAGCTACCGGGCTCCGGTTGGACCTGACGAGCACCTGGTGGCCCTCCTCTGCAGTCATGAGCGGATGGCCTCGTTCGCCAACGGGCTCACCCAGCAGTATCGGTCACTGGTTCTGGCGACCCATCCTGATCTGGAGAAGGCCGAACTCGGTCCCGGCGTGTCCGCCATCGGTCCATTTCGCCACCGCGCCAGCACTGTGGCTGGGGAGGGCATTTTCCTGGTGGGTGACGCATCCGGGTTTGTCGATCCCATCACCGGCGAGGGTCTGGCCTCCGGGCTGGAGCAGGCGAAGGCGTTTAGCCAGGCCCTGGCACACCCGCACCCCGAGGCTCACTATCGGCGGCTGCACCGGGGCATCACCGCGAATCGCTGGCGTTTGACTGCTCTGCTGGTCTACCTGGCATCCAATCCCGGGCGGGTAGCGCGCGCCATGCGCGGACTGACCCGGCGTCCGTCGGTGATGCCGGCGCTGCTCGGCATCAATCTCGGTTACTGGGGCTTCGGGCGGGTCACGCCACGGGAGTGGGTCGCGCTGCTCGCGGGCTGGTAAGCGTGCTGAGCCGCGGCAGAAATCGCGGTTTGCCACCCATACGCTCCCGGTACCCCGGCACGCGCTCCAGCAAGCGCTCCTCGTCCAGGATCCGGCGAGAGAGGACAAAGGCGTTGGCCAGGCTGAGGGCTGCCGCGCTGACATAAGCGCCGCCAATCAGTGGCAGGCAGGCAAACTCCAGGGCGACGGCGGCGTAGTTGGGATGCCGCACGTACCGGTAGGGCCCGCGGTCGACCACACGAAGTGTGGAGGGGACGAAGGCGCGCACGTTCCACTGGTCCCGCAGCGAGACGAGCACACTGAGGCGCACCCCCACCGCTGCCAACGCGCCCAACCAGCCGACCGCGGCGATGGGGCGGGGGACGCGTGGCCGCCGGGCGGCGACTTCCAGCGCCGGCAAGGTAAAGAGTCCCATGTTGGCTAGCACCATCCAGCGGAAGGTCGACGCGGCGGCGCGGGGAGCATCGGGATCGGAGCGACGCAGGCGAGTCTCGTTCCGGGACGAGTAGGCCAGCTCAGCCAGGCGTTGGACCCCGAATCCAGCGACCACCAGCGCGTAGCGACCGGGCCTCACGGCTGAAATCGCAGGAGGGCCAGCTCGATGGAGAGTCCGGGGCCAAACGCGATGGCCAGCGCCGTCGCCGGCCCCGATGGAATGGCCAGGGCGTCCAGCACGAAGAAGATTGTGGCGCTGGAGACATTCCCGACCTCGGCAAACACCTGCTCCGAACTCTCCAGGCGATGGGTGGCCAGACCGAGCGACCCGGCCACCGCATCAAGGACGCGTGGGCCGCCGGGGTGGGCCACCACCTGATCGATGTCGCCGATCGCGAGGCCGTCCTCAGCTAGGAATCGATCCACTGCCCGGCGAAGGTGCAGCTCGATCACATCGGGGAGTTGCCGGCTGAGGATCACCCGCAGTCCGCCGTCTCGCAGCTCGTACCCGAGATGCCGCGCTCCCTCCGGGATCAAAACGGAGCCGGTGCGGGTCACGTGCCAGCCAGAGCCCGCCGAGGCGTCCAGCAGCGCCGCGCCGGCGCCGTCGCCGAACACGAGGGCCGCCACCAGGTTGTCGATGGACCGATCCTCCGGCTGAAAGGTGAGGGAGGGGAGCTCGACGGCGACCACCAGGACAGCCCGGTCCGGATAGGCGCGTAGATAGTCGTAGGCACGACCCAGGGCGGCCACGCCGCCACCGCATCCCAGTTCGGTGATGGGGAGGCGGGTCGTGCCCTCGCCCAGCCCGAGCCGGGGGATGAGCTCGGCGTCCAGCGAGGGCAGCACGAACCCGGTGCACGAAACGCTGATGATCAACCCGATGTCGCTCGCCCGGGTGCCGGCCCGCCGGATCGCCTCGGCAGCCGCCGTGAACGCCAGGCCCCGGGCATGCCGCAGGTACGCATCGGTGCGATCGCTCTGCGTGTGCGGCTGCAGGATCCATTCCAGCGGGGCGGCCAGGTGGCGGTGGTGGTGTTGCCCCGGCTGAGCTTTCCTAGGCAGGTGGCCGCCTCGAAGCGCCCGAAGTGCCTGCCAAATCTCCTCGATGGAAATGCGATCGCTGGGGAGGGCGGTGCCGAGGCCGGCAAGGCGCCCGGTGACCTGCACCGCTGGCGAGGCCGTGACGAGGGCAGTTGGCGACGTTAGCATCATTTCAGTATGGCGACCCAGGCCTACCGAACTGGCAAATGGGATTGGCTCATCGCAGTCCGGCTCTTTCATCCAATCCCGTCGCTGGTTACGGCGCTCACCGCGATGGGCATCGCCGTCATCTGCAGAATGTCGCCCGCCAGTGGCCGGTTCTGGCTGCTTGGCCTGGCTATGCTGCTGGCCCAATTTTCGATCAGCGCGCTCAACGACTGGGCCGACCGTGGACGCGACCGGGAAGCCGAGCGTGCTCGACCGCTGCCGCTGGGCATCATCAGTCCTCGAGTGGCGCTGGGGATCGCCGTCGGCTCCGCCGCCGCCGCGGTCCTTGTCGCACTGTGGCTTGGTATCCTGCCAGCGCTTCTGCTGACGGCGGCAGTCGCTGCCGGCTGGGCCTACGACCTGATCGCGAAAGCGACCCCGCTGAGCGTCGTACCCTTCGCCATCGCATTCCCTTTGCTACCGGCGTGGGTTGGAGTCGTCGCGGGTCAATTTCCACGGGCCTGGTGGGCCCTAATCCTGGGCGGCGTGCCGATTGCGGCTGCGATCCACCTGGCCGATGCGATCCCTGACATCGGGAGTGATGCGGGCGCCGGTCTTCAGACAATGGCCACGACCCTCGGACCGACTCTCGCGGGTCGGGTGGCAGCTCTCGGGTTGCTTTTGGGTGGGGCAGTCCTGGCACTCGATTCAGGCCCACTCAGACTTCCAGTCGTGCTGATCACGCTGGCCGGCAGCCTGATCTACCTGCGCTGGCGGAACAAGTGGATCTTGATCGGAGGCACCGTCCTGGACGTCCTGACCTGGCTGGCCTGGTGAGCAGCCCGATCGACGAGCAGGCTGTCGGGCGCGGTTACGCGCGTTGGTTCCTGCATGCACCCAGCCACGTCGTGGTCCGTTACCTGTTCTCCCGCCGCGGCCTCTGGGTCCTGAACACCCCCTATCGCCGGCTCCTGTCGGCAGCTGAGATCACGGCGACGGACCGGGTGCTGGACGTCGGGTGCGGCCTGGCCAGCCTCTTGATCGCGCTCGCCGAGCGCATCCCGTTCCAATCGCCGGCCGTCGGGATCGACGTCTCCGAAGAGCTGATCCAGCAGGCGGCGCGCGAGGTGCGCCGCGCCGGCCTGGAGGACCGGATCACCGTTCTGGCATCGCGGGCCACCCGTCTGCCGTTTGCCGACGGCGCCTTCGACGTAGTGTTCAGCTCGCATGTCATCAAGCACCTCGACGACCAGGCCCTGGGGCAGGCCTTTGCCGAAATCGCCCGCGTGCTGAAGCCAGGCGGGCGCTTCCTCTTCTGGGAGTTCCGGAAGACCCCGCGCTCGGCCCTGCTGTTCTGGTCGGCCCGGACCACCGGCCTGCCGCCGCCATTTCGGCTGCGCACCGACGAGGACTTGCGGACTGCCCTCGACCGAGCCGGGTTCCGGCAGATTCACCGGATCTCAACCGGGTTCTTCCTCATGCCGCCCGTCCCCCGAACCGCCTTCCTGGCGACCAAAGCTCTCGATTAAGCTCCCTCCCCCAACCAGATGTCCCCTCACGGGAGGGGCAGGGGAGGGTGCCGCAGGCGGATGGCGGGAACGTTAGATGTCCCCTCCCTCCAGGGAGGGGTAGGGGAGGGTGTCGCAGGCGGATGCCGGGAACCTCCCCGGCCCCCCAGCTGTATGAGGGGGTGGAGGTGGTCCACATGCGCTTGCACCCACTGGCCGTCGTCGCCGTTCTGGCGCTCGCCGGCTGCGGCTACCGCGATACGACTTCAGTCAATCCACCGGTGAGCAGCCCGGCCGATTTCATGATCTACGTGCAGGGCGCATCCCAGGGCCACTCGGCAGGCCAGATCAAGCAGGTGCCTTTCGGCACCCCTGCGCCAGGCTGGTCAACCCTGTACATGGTCGTCGATGGGCCCGGCGGCAGCACGCTGAGGGCGCTCGACGTCAAGTCGGGCGCGGTCCTCCGCGAGGCGCACCTCGATGCGAAGTACCAACTGCCCACCAGGGGCTACGCGGGAAAGCCCGGCGGGTTGTCCGAAAACGGCCAGTGGCTGGTGCTGCGCCACCAGGAATCCGGTCGCTCGAACTTCCTGGTCGTGGGGACCGACTTCACGGGTACTCCCCGGCGCGCCGACCTGATGGGCGATTTCGAATTCGATGCCGTCACTAATGACGGGCGGCGCCTTTACCTCGTCGAGTACACCTCCGCCGACCATATGCTCTACCAGGTGCGCCAGTACGATCTGGCCGGCGGCTACCTCGACCCCCATGTCGTGGTGGACAAGACCTCCGGTGCCCTCGCCATGAGTGGCGTTCGGCTCACCAGCCTGGCGTCCCGCGGGGGGCAGTACGTTTACAGCCTGTACGTCAACGGCCGTCGCGGCCCGTTCATCCACGCCCTCGACATGGCCAATGGGTTCGCGACCTGCGTCTTCCTGCCCCGGGCGACGTCGACCCGTGACCAGGAGCAGCGGTGGGCGGAAGTGATTAGTCCGGATGGACAAACGTTGTATGCCGTCAATGGATCGCTGGGGCTCATCACCAAGATGGACATCTCGGAGTCCTTCGCCAAGATCCTCCGCACCAGCACGTTTGAGACGATCCGCGCCGCCACCCGCCCAGCCGTTGCGGACGCCTGGGTGACGTCGGACGGGGGGACCCTCTTCACGACTGCTGACCGAGGCGTGATCGCGATCGACACGGACTCAATGGCCGCCCGAGCCAGATACCTCACCGACTCGACCGTCGACGAGCTGGCGCTCAGCCCGGATGGCGGCTGGCTCTTCGCCATCGACGGCGCGCTGGGCAAGGTCTACGAGCTCAACGCAGCGACCGGCGGCCTTTCCCAGCAGATCACCGGCCTGGTGATGCCGGCTCACATCGTGGGCGTCCAGCACCTTTAAGCCCGAATCGACCGGGCTAAGCCGTACGATGGCCGTCGCGTGCGAAGCAAGGCGGTCGTTGAACACAACCGGCGCATGTGGGAACGGCTGGCCCGGGCTGGGATCCCGTACACTCGGCCTCAGGGCCGGCCGCCCAAAACTCCGGCCGCTCTCCGGCGCTTCCTCGACCCGCACGGGCGGCTAGCAGGGATTCGCCTCGCCGGTGCCCGGGTGCTGGCCCTGGCCGCCGGTGGCGGCTGGGACCCCGTGGTCTTTGCTCTGCTGGGGGCGCAGACCACCGTGTTCGATATCTCGTCCACTCAGCTGCGCACGGTCCGGCAGCTTGCCCAGCGACGACGGGTCTCGATCCGCGCAGTTCGTGGCGATATGTCGGATCTGTCGCGCTTCGCCGACGGATCCTTCGACGTGGTTTGGCACTGTCACTCCCTGGTCTTCGTCCGCGTGGTGCGCAAGGTCTTTGGCGAGGTGGGACGGGTGCTGGCGCCAGGCGGCACCTACATCACGTCGACCATGCATCCCACCACTCTTCGGCTGTACGGCCGATACACGGGCACCGGCTGGCGGCCCCGGCAGTCGTACTTTGACAACCGGGCGATGCCGTATGACAAGGAAGAGGACGTCACCTGGGAGTTTGGCCGGACGCGCGTGGTGGCTCCCACCATCGAGTTCGGACACCGAATCGAGACCCTGGTCAACGGTATCGCGGCGGCGGGGATGGTCGTCGACGGGCTCTGGGAGTATTCCCCTGACGGGGCCGATCCGAAGGCCGACGCCGGGAGCGACGACCACCTGGAGTCAGTGTTCCCGGCGTTCATCCAGATCCGGGCGCGGAAGCTTCAGACGTCGCCCGTGCGATGACGGGCTGCCAGGCCCAGGTAGCTACGCCACGTGTGCTCGATCCGGCGCGTCAGTTCGGCATCGACGCGGCGGACGACGCGGCCGGGCACGCCCAGCACCAGCGAGCCGGCCGGCACCTCCATGCCTTCCGGGACGACCGCCCCCGCACCGCTGCCCCGGCCCACCCGAGCCCGATTGAGGACGACCGCGCCCATCCCAATCAGAGAATCCTCCTCGATCTGACAGCCGTGCAGGATGGCCCCGTGTCCGACGCCGACTCTGGGGCCGATCAGGCAGGGCACGCCCTCGTCGACGTGCACCACGCAGTTGTCCTGGATGTTGCTCTGAGAGCCCAGCACGATGGCGGCAAGGTCACCGCGCAGGACCGCGTTGTACCAGACGCTGGCTTCCGCCTCGAGCGTGACATCGCCGATCAACTGCGCTCCTCTCGCGACGAAAGCGGTGGGGTGGATTCGTGATAAGGCCAGGATGGCAATATACTGGTAAGGCCTCCGCGGGGAGGTGGCAGAGTGGTCGAATGCGAGCGCCTGCTAAGCGCTTGAGCGGGTTGTTCCGCTCCCCGGGTTCGAATCCCGGCCTTCCCGCCATTGGTCCCCAATCGAGGATCCCGGTCAGCTTGATTGACGACCGCGGTCGGATGCTGCTCTCTAGCTCGGCTCGCAACGGAGGTGCCCTAGTTGGCTAGCCGCCGGAGCAGCGCAACGGCGCGGGCGGTGGCGCGTCGAGTGCATCAGCTGCGACTCCGCATTCTCGAGCTGCACCGGCGCAGGTGGCAGTGAACCGTCTGCGCCGTCTGCTGGCTCAGCTGACGTCGCGCAGTCACCACGCGCTGAAGTCACAGCCCCTGGTGACGGTGGGGACTGCCCGAACGACTTGTACAGCGATCATGCGACGCGCCTCGTGGGATCGGCGTAGGCGCACCGGAACGGCTTGGCGGTCTTGTTGTACTGCTTGACGTATCGCATCAGCGACCGCTGGCGGCCCTATAGAAAGGGATGCCACTGGTGAAGGGCTTCGTGGACAAGATTCCGAAGCACGAACGAGACCGAGTCAGGCGAGACCTGCTCGACTACTGTCACCGGGTGCGCTGGCGATGCTCAGGTTGGTCGAGACGTTGGAAGGCCTGGCCCGAGTCGCTCCATGATGCGGCCGACTCCGGCTAACCAGCCCAATGGCTACCTCTCGGCTCATACCGCATCGCCACCGCCCCCGAGCCGAACTCCAGCCGGCTCACCAGCCTCAAGTCGATACGCTTCGATAGCCCGGCAAACAACGTCGGCCCGTGGCCCACCAGCCTGGGCTGCACCACGAACTCGTACTCATCGATCAATCCCAGCTCCGCCAACGCCAGCGGGAGCTTCACGCCTCCCACGAGCAGTCCCTTACCCGACTCCCGCTTGAGCTGCTGAACGGCCTTCCCCAGATCCCCGCGC
>DASPZT010000131.1:0-4409 GCA_035636135.1 Candidatus Limnocylindria bacterium
TACCAGCGGCAGCAGTGGCGGCGGCAGCTGGAAGAGGATGAGATCGTCGGCGCGGAGGTTCCCGGCCAATGATGCACATGCGCATGACGGGCGGCGACGAGATCACCGGCAAGGCATACGACGCCCGCCTCATGCGGCAGCTGTGGACGCACGTCCGGCCGCAACAGGCTCTGGCGCTGATCGCCCTCGCCTTGCTGCTGGTGACCTCGGTCGCCGATCTGGCCGGTCCGTTCTTCACGCAGCAGGCCATCGACCACTACATCCGGCCGCACCACTTACAGGGCTACGAGCGACTGGCCGGGTTGTGGTTGGTGGTGTTGATCATCAATTTTGGGGCCCGCTACGGCCAGAGCTATGCCCTGACGCTGCTCGGCCAGCGGGTGATGTTCGACCTGCGCAATGCGGTGTTCGGCCACCTGCAGCGATTGCCGCTGCACTATTTCGACACCACGCCGGTGGGGGTGCTGGTGACCCGGCTGACCAACGATGTGGATGCGCTCAACCAGCTCCTCACCTCGGGGCTGATTGCGGTCATCGGCGACCTCTTCTCGCTGGTGGTCATCGCCGGCTTCCTCCTGCTGGTCAACTGGCAGCTGGCCCTGGTGGTCTTCGCCGTGATGCCGGTGGTGGGGCTGGTGACGATCGTTGGCCGGCGCCGGATGCGGGAAGTGTTCCGTGCCATCCGCACCCGCATCGGCCGGATCAATGGCTTCCTGCAGGAGGCGGTATCCGGGATGCTCGTGCTTCAGCTCTTCAACCGGGAGCGGCGGGCACGCCAGGACTTCCAGGCGCTCAACGACGACTTCCTGCGAGCCACCCTGCGCTCGGTCGCCATCTTCGGGATTTTCATGCCGATCATGAGCTTCATCGGCTCGTTGACCGTGGCCCTGATCCTCTGGGTGGGGGCGGGACGGGTGGTGCAGGGCGCGCTGACCCTGGGGACGCTGGTGGCCTTCCTGCAGCTCTCGGACCGGCTGTACCAGCCCATCCGGGACCTGGCCGAGAAGTACAACATCCTGCAGGCCGCCATGGCCGCCTCCGAACGGATCTTCGGCGTCCTGGGCGAACCGCGGGCCGACCAGGACGGGGCCGATGCCGGCCGGCTCTCGATGGTGCGCGGCGGGGTCGAGTTCGATCATGTCTGGTTTGCCTACCAGGACCAGGAGTGGGTGTTGCGCGATGTCACCTTCCGGATCGCGCCCGGGGAAAAGGTGGCGGTGGTGGGGGCGACTGGGGCCGGCAAGACGTCGCTGATCAGCCTCCTGACCCGCTTCTACGACATCCAGCAGGGCGTCATCCGGGTGGACGGTCAGGATATCCGCGCCCTGGATCGGGGTGACCTCCGGCGGCACGTCGGGGTGGTGCTCCAGGATCCGTTCATCTTCACCGGCACGGTGGCCTTCAATATCCGGTTGGGCGAGCCCATGGACGCGGCGCGGGTGGAGGCGGCCGCCCGGGCGGTCAACGCCGACCAGTTCATCCGCCGCCTGGCCAAAGGCTACGACCAGGAATTGCACGAGCGGGGCAGCGACCTGTCTACCGGCCAGAAGCAGCTGCTCGCTTTCGCCCGCGCCCTGGCCTTCAACCCCGAGATCCTGATGGTGCTGGATGAGGCCACCGCCAGTGTCGACACCGAAACCGAACACATCATTCAGGAATCATTGCGGCGGCTGATGGAAGGTCGGACCTCGATCATCATTGCCCACCGCCTGTCGACCATCCGGGACGTGGACCGCATCATCGTCCTGCACAAGGGCCGGGTGGTGGAGGAGGGGAGCCACCAGGCGCTGCTGGCCCGTCGCGGCGTTTACTACCGGCTCTACGAGTTGCAGTACAAGGACCAGGCCGAAGCCCTCACCGCGTGACCATCCGCGCCCTGGCCGAGGACGTGTTCGATACCGAGGCTGCGCTGGCCCGCGCCGGCGGGCGCTCTGAGCCCCACCCCTTCGGCGAGGTGGTCTCCAACCCGGCCTATCCGCATATCGCCATGGTCAATGGGCTGCTGGGATTCTGGGCGACGAACTGGCCGGTCGACCGGTTCGAGCGATTCCTGAAGGTGGCGACCACCGATCCGGTGGTCCGGGCCACCCTTGATCAGGCTTTGCCGCCGGTCGGGTATCGCCCCGAGCACAAGCTGGCCATGACGCAGGTCGCAGAGCCCCAACGCTCGGCCAATCCCGCGATCTCGGTGGAGCGGGTCGACGGCCAGCGGTGGAGCGATTACGACCAGCTCATTCGAGAGAGCGCGGCCGAGGAGCCCAGGCCCTGGCTTCCGGCGGCGGTGGAGGAATGGATCGCCTTGAAGCACTGGCAGGCGGCCAATCTCCCGCTCGAGTGGTACGTCGCCTACGACGCGGCCAGGCCGATCGGCCGGATCGGGTTGTTCCAGCACGGCTTTACGGGACGGTTGCAGAACGTCTTCGTCCGCCGCCAGGAGCGCGGTCACGGGGTCGGCGGTAGCATGCTGCTGGCCATGACGGAACGGTCTCGTCAGCTGGGCTGCCAGCGCCTCACGCTGATGTGCGGCCTGCAGACGACGCTGCCCCAGCTGTATCACCGGTTCGGCTTTCGGCCAGTCGGTGAGTGGTACGCCTGGGTCAAGCCTTCCAGGGAGTGGTAGGGGTACCGCCGATAGGTCGTCCCCTCCCTCGAGGGAGGGGCTGGGGAGGGTGCAGCGGAGACCCTCAGCGCGTGTCCAGCGTCACGTCTGAGGCGCCACCCGTCATCTGGATGTCGTAGCGGTCGGCCGTCGAGTCGTAGCCCGGAGTCGCCAGGGCCAGCTGCCCAACGCCGGTCTGCCGGGAATCGTTGACCTGCAGTGTCCCGACTCCGCCGGTCACCGTGATCCGGGCCGCCGTCCCGCTAGCACACCGAATATGCATCTGGCTGGCCCCACCTGAGATGGCAACTCGGACGGTGCCATGGGGCGCCGGAAGGGTGAGGTCCATCTGGCTGGCTCCCCCGGAGATCTCCACGCCGCTCACCCGCCCGGTGCTGAGGTTCAGGCCCATCTGCGAGGCCCCGCCGCTGATCCGGACCTTCCAGGTCACCCGGTCATTGAGGCGCACCACGACCCGGTCGTGGTGCGAGCCCGAAAAGGCGAACGGGTTCATGTGGGGGTTCTGCTTGAGCGTTAGCGTGCCGGTCTCCCGGTCCAGAGTGGCGGTGGGCGCTGGTTCGCCCGGCGAATACTCGAAATGTGCCTGGAACAGGTCGTCGCCCAGGGACTCGGTGCGCACATCCACGTTGGTGGCCCCGAACTCAAGCACCAGCTCGGCCTTCGCGAGGGAGCCGGCCGGGCCCTTGAAGTCCTTCGAACCGCCTCCAGAAACCGGATAGGCGAGCAGGTAGACCGCGCCCACGATCACCAGGATGGCTACCAGCCCGAGGCTGGCCAGCCGCGCCGGCTGGGGGGCGAGCAGGCGGTTGAGGATCAGCAACCCGCCAATTAACACCAGCAGGAGCGGCCACAGGTCTCCCAACCGCCACACCGCAACCCGATCGAGGAGCCCGAAATTGCCGAGCAGAAACAGGACGCCGATCAGGATCAGGAGGAGCGGGAAGACAACCCGGCGGTCGCCGCCGTAGTGTCGCATCCCTTACCGGAAGCGGCGGACCAGCAGGGCGAGGCCGAGGAGGATGATCACCACCGGCCAGAACAGGTCCCAGCGCCACCATTCGAGCAGGCCCAGGTTCTGCAGCAGGAACCACGCCCCGAGCGCGATCAGCACCACGCCCACCACGATCCCGCCGCGGGTCCGCTGCGGGGAGCTCCCGGGCGGTGGCGGCGGCGAGACGTCGGGGGCTGGTGCGCCGGTGGTGGGGGCCGGCGTGGCGCGGCCTCCGGCAAAGTTCATGCCGAGATGGCGGAGATCATCGTTCATGGCGCGGAAGTGCGACCGGAAGTCGCCGATGGGAGCAGGGGGTGCATCCCCTGACGGCATCAGGAACCACAGCACCAGGTACAACACGATGCCCCAGCCCTGCAGGAAGGCCGCGGCCACGAATGCGATCCGGACGATCAAGGGATCGATGTTGAAGTAGTCGGCCAGGCCCGAGCACACGCCCGCCAGCCAGCGGTCGTGGCTGCGCTGCAGCCGAGGACGCGCCGATTCGCTCACCCGGGAATTATCCCGTTTCGCGCTGCCAGTCTGCCGATCGCCTTAGGTGACAGTCAGGGTGCCGGTCATGTAGGGGTGGATCTGGCAATGGTAGGGAAAGGTGCCGGGCGTGGAGAAGGTCATGGTGATGGTGCTATTGGGAGAGACCGTGCCGGAGTTGAACGCGCCGCCATCCGCGGTCATGGTGTGCGGCGCCGCGGTCGTGTTCGTGACCGTCAGGGGCGCGCCGTGCCGGATGCTCAGCATCACCGGGCTGAAGGCATAGGAATAGGCACCCACCCGGACTAT
>DASPZT010000132.1:0-7102 GCA_035636135.1 Candidatus Limnocylindria bacterium
CAGCCCAGCCGCCACCAGCCGCTTGCACAGGGTTCCCGCGGTATCGGTGGGCAGAATCGGCAGTGTCCGCTGCTCCAGGATGGGGCCGGCATCGACGCGCTCGGCGGCCCAGTGCAGGGTGATCCCAGACTCCCGGTCTCCCTGCGCGATAGCCCAGTAGATCGGCTCCGGGCCGCGGTGGCGCGGGAGCAGGGACGGATGGATATTCAGCCAGCCGAGCCGCGGGATAGCGAGTACGTCGGCACGCACGATCTGGTCGAAGCTCGCCATGATCACCAGGTCCGGCGCGTATTCCCGAAGGCAGCGGGTGAAGGGCTCGGCGTTGATGTCGGCCGCCACTTCGACCGGACGGCCCAGGTGCCCAGCGATACGCCCGATCAAGTCGGGCTTGGGATGGGTACGTTGCCAGCGCGTGCTCGCCACCGCCGCCACCACATTGGCGTCCTCTTCGAGCAGGTGCAGCAGGAAGGCCGTGCCGTAATCCGACGGGATGCCGCAGAAGACAATCCGCAGCCCTTGCCCGGCGGGAGGTCGGCTCCGCGAGGGGTGGCGCGGCACCGCCTCGTAGTCGATGGGCACCATGGAGAAGGCCGGCTTGGCCCAGATGAAATCCCGCAGGCCCATCAGCCAAGGATCGTCAAGCGCCGACTCCCGAGCGGAGATCACCCGGTGAACCGGGCCTCGATCAGCCGCGGCGCCGCGCCCTCGTCCCCGTAGGCCCAGCCCAGCAGATCCATCACATGCACCACCGGAATGTCATGCCCGGCTCGCTGCAACCCCATCGCGATCTGCATGATGCAACCGGGATTGGCCGAGACCACCACCTCGACGCCCGATTCCACGATATTGGTGACCTTCCAGGCCAGGGCGGCCTCCGCGATTTCGGGGTGGGTCAGGTTGTACACGCCGGCCGAGCCGCAGCACCAGTCGGCTTCCTTCATCTCCACCAACTGCACCCCCGGGATGCCCGCCAGCATCTGGCGTGGTTGCTGGGAAATGCGCTGGCCGTGCAGCAAATGGCAAGGGTCCTGGTAGGCGACGCGGAGGCGGAGGCCGCGACGCGGTGCCCGCAGGGGGGCCAGCGAGGCCAGGAACTCGGACGCATCGCGGACGGTGCGCGAGAATACCTCGCCCGCCAGCCGCAGGGTTTCCTCGGCCCTCAGCTGCAGGTCGTACTCCTTCATGTTCGAGCCGCACCCGGCGGCATTCACCACCACCGCCTCAACGCCCGCTCGCTGAAAGACGTCGAGCGTCTGGGCGGCCAGCCTGGCCGCGGTGGCGGCCTCTCCGGCATGCGAGGCCAGCGCCCCGCAGCACAGCTGTTCCCGGGGGATCACCACCTCGCAGCCGTTTGCCGCCAGGGCCAGCGCCGTGCGGCGGTTGGTCGATCGGAACAACTGGTCCTGGATGCAGCCGGAGAGGAGTCCCACTCGCGCCCGGCGTGTGCCCTGCGCGGGCATCACCTCCGGCAGCGCACCGCGCAAGGGACCGCGGTCGACCGGCGGTGGAAAGGCGGCGAACTTGCCCAGGGGCAGCACCCGCCAGAGGCCGGTGCGGCGCAGCAGCGCCGGGATGTGCAGCGCCTGCATGGTGCGAAACGCCACTCCGGCCGCGACCAGCCGGCCCCGGTGGGGCAGCAGCCCGTTGAGCAGCAGCGCGCGCACCAGTTGGTCCCGCCGATTCTGGGGCGGCGTATGCGCCCGCGCCATTTCCATGACGGCCCCAAACTGCACACCCGAGGGGCAGGCCGTCTCACAGGCTCGGCAGTTGAAGCACTGGTAGATGTGGGTCTGAAATCGCGGGTCATCGAAGCCCACGAGGCCGAGATTCGCCTCTTTGATCTGCCACACCCGTCCGCGCGGGCTGTCGCCTTCGTGCCGCAGGATGCGGAAGGTCGGGCACTTGGGGAGGCACAGACCGCAATGGATGCAGGCGCGCACCTTGGCCATGTCGATGTCGGTGACGGCGTCGGGGACCCCCGCCTGCTGCACGTGGTGCTGGAAGTCCAGGGTGGCGAGCGGACGATTCATCAGATCTCGCCCACGAACCGACCGGGATTGAGGACGCCCCGCGGATCGAGGCTGGCTTTGAGTCCCCGCATCAAGGCGAATCCCGCAGGAGGCGGCCCCCACACATCCAGCGATGCTTTCTCGGCCGCCGGGGCGCGCTCCACAACCACGGAGCCTGCCGGGCCCAGCGCTTCGCGCAACCGGTTGACGACCGACTCGGCCATGCCGGGCAGCGGTCGAACGTGGACCACACCGACACCCGGTTGGGCCATCACGCTCGCGTCCGTCCCGATAGCATCCACCAGCCGCGGAACGCCGGTCAGGCTGGTCGCGGCCCGCAGGACAACGGCGGGGGGCGGCGCCGCCGGCCAGCCCCGGGCGGCGTCCCAGAACATTGGGGCCGGCTCCTCGACCTGGCCACCCTCCTCCTTGGCGGCGGCCGCGACCCGGTCGCGCGCGGCGGCGACTTCGGCCTGGTACCCCTCCAGCCGGGCGGCCAACACCCATGGCCAGGGGGCGGTCACGCCACACTGCCCCAGCGCTTCCCGGTTCAGCACCGCCATGGCCGCTGGCAGCAGGTAGCCGAGCGCCAGCCCGTGCCCGCAGCGCAAGGCGGCCGCCGGCGTATCGAACCAAGCCAGCATATCGGCGCTGGCCTCGGGCAGGGTCTGCACCTTGAAGTTGACTTCGGCAATCACGCCCAGGGTGCCGAGGGCGCCGATGTGCAGCTTCATGAGGTCGTAGCCGGCCACGTTCTTGACCACCTTTCCCCCGGCGCGCGCGACCCGAGCGGGATTTCCCACCGGGTAGAGGACCGTAACGCCGATCACCCAGTCACGGACTGTGCCGTGCCGCCCTCGCCCCAGCCCGTTGGTGTTCGCCGCCAGCAAACCGCCTACCGTCGCCTCCTCGGGATGGGGTGGATCGAGCGGCAGGCGCTGCCCGTGTTTGTTGAGCACGGCCTGCAGGTCGCCCAGCCGCATCCCCGCCTCCACCCGGCAGGTGAGGTCGGCGGGCTCGTGCTCGAGCAGTCGGGAGAGGCCGGTGGTCAAGAAGGCGACGTCGTACCGGTGGGGTACGGCGCCCAGCCCGATCTGGGTCCGTCCTCCCTGCGGGATCACGGCCAGACCTTCTTCGTAACAGCGACCGAGGTCGGCGGCGGCAGCGGCCACCGACGGTGGAGTCATGGTCGTGCTCGGGACCAGCCCGTCGACGGCCAGGTCCCGCCGCTGCCCCACTTCCGTCTTCAAATCCATGGCTCCTCGCCGGTGATGGAGCCGCCGGCGGCCGCCCGCTGTCCTCGCACGGCCTGAATCCGAGGACGCTCAGCGCCGTCGGTCGGGAACAGCTTGCCGGGATTCATGCGCCGATCGGGATCGAAGACTCGGCGCACCTGGTCCATCACCGCCAGGTCATCTTCGGAGAAGATGTAACGCATGTTCTCCCGCTTCTCCAGCCCGATGCCGTGCTCGCCGGTGATCGATCCGCCCGCGTCCGCGCACAGCTTCAGGATTTCGTCCCCAATCTTGAGCACGTCCTCGTACTGGCCGGGCTGAAAGGCGTCGAACAACACCAGCGGATGGACATTGCCGTCTCCCGCGTGGAACACGTTGGCGATCCGGTAGCCGGAGCGCTGGCTGATACGCTCAATCTGGTCCAGCAGCTCGGGCAGCCTGGTGCGCGGGACGACGCCGTCCATGACGTAGAAGTCGGTCGAGATCCGGCCCATGGCGGAAAATGCGCCCTTGCGGCCCTTCCAGAGGGCCTGGCGCTCGGCTTCGTCTTTCGCCACCCGGACCTGGGTGGCCCCGTGGTGGCGGCAGATGGCCACCATCCGCTCCGTTAACTGCTGCACGACGTCCGGAAGCCCATCCACCTCCAGTAGCAGGACGGCGCCGGCGTCGGTCGGATATCCGGCGTGCACAGCGGCTTCGATGGCGCGGATGGAAATGTTGTCCATCATCTCGATGGCCGCCGGCAGGATCCCGGACCCGACGACGGCCGAAACCGCGTTGCCCGCGCTGCGGACGTCCGGATAGATGGCCATGAGCGTCTTGCTCTGGGGTGGGACCGCGGTCAGCTTGACCCACACCTTGGTGATCACCGCCATCGTTCCTTCCGATCCCACCACCAGCCCCGTCAGGTCGTAGCCCGTGGTCTCCGCCGCCCGGCCCCCGCCAACCTGGACCAGCTCGCCGGATGGCAGCGCCAGCTCCAGCCCGGTGACGTGGTTGACCGTGACGCCGTAGAGCAGCGTGTGCGGGCCGCCGGCATTGGTGGCCACGTTGCCGCCAATCGTCGACGCCCCCTGGCTGGAGGGATCGGGGACGTAGTAATAGCCGCGCGGCCTGGTGGCGTTGCTCAGCGCCAGGTTGACCAGCCCCGGCTCGACCACCGCTCGCAGGTTCTCGTAGTCCAGTTCCAGGATCCGGTCCATTCGCGAGAAGGCTAGGACCACACCGCCGAAGACCGGTACCGTGCCGCCCGCCAGCCCGGTGGCCCCGGCCCGGCTGACCAGCGGACAGCCCTCCTCGGCGCAGATCTTGACGACGGCGGCCACCTCCGCGGCGCTGGCTGGGATGACCACCAGGTCGGGGAGCGCGGTCTCGGGGCTGGAGTCGTACTGATAGAGCCTGATCTCGTACGGGTCGGCGAGCGTGTACCGGTTGCCGACGACCTCGCGAAGCCGGTCGGTCAACCGGGTGCGGGCGGCGGCTTCCACGCTTGTAGCCTAGCGATCTCGGGCTCCCTTCTCCGAAGGACCGGCGCCACCATCGACGCCGGTCCTCAGACGGCTTACGCCTTAGAGCTTGAAGGGCATTGGAACGAGGCCGGTGAAAACGTAGGCCTCGAGCATGGCCACGATGCCGACGGCGGCGGCCAGGATCAGGCTGTGGCCCAGCGTGCGGCGCAGAATGTTGCCCTCTTCTCCGACCCGGTCGATGGCGGCCGCGCCCACCGAAAGGTTTTGCGGCGAGATCATCTTCCCCATCACGCCTCCGCTGCTGTTGGTGGCAGCCATCAGCACCGGTTGCAGGTGCAACTGCTGGGCGGTGATGGTTTGCATCGGTCCGAAGAGGGTGTTCGACGCCGTGTCACTCCCGGAGAGGAAGACGCCGAGCCAGCCCACGAACGCCGAGAAGAAGGGGAAGAAATAGCCCGTCTTGGCGAAGAGCAGGGCCAGGGTTGACGTCATTCCCGAGTAGTTCATGACGTTGGCGATCCCCAGGATGCAGGCGATGGTCACGAAGGGGAGGGCCATCTGCCGCAGGGTTCGGCCGTAGACCGCGACCATCCGTGCTGGGCCCACGCCGAGCACCAGCGCTGCGATGATGGCGGCGATCAGCACCACGCTCCCGGCGGCGGCCAGGAAGTCCCAGGTGAAGATGGCCGGGTAGGGCGCCGCCTTGGCCACGATGGGCGGCTGCCGCAGCATCACGTTGTGCAGGCCCGGCCACTTGATGCCCCAGGTCGGGAAGGTGAACCTCAGATTTAACCCTCGCATCGGCCAGAACGCGTAGGGCTTGGGCACGGTGCCGCTCGTGTCGAGCCCGGTGAGGAAGAACGTTGGGTTGAAGCCCCCCAGGTGATGCTTGGTCAGGCCAAAGACCACGGTGTCCAGCTTGGCGACCAGGATGACCACCACCAGGATCAGATAGGGCGACCAGGCGCGGGCGACTCCCATTCGTGCCCTGGCCATCGCGCCGGGCCCCCGCCTCCCAGGGACCGCTGCCGCCGCCGCCCCAGCTCGCTCGTTGGGGAAACGCCAGATCTCAGCCGGCTTCCAGAATCGGAGCAGGGCAAACAGGCACAGCAGCGAGACCAGCGCGGCCAGGACGTCGGTCAACTCGGGCCCCACCACGTTGGAAACCGCGAACTGCACTACGGCGAAGCTGATGCCGCAGGTCGCCACCGCCGGCAGGATCTTCCACATGCTCCGGAAGCCGGCCATGACGCTGACCAGGTAGGCGGGGATCAGGATGGAAAAGACCGGCAGCTGCCGGCCCACCATCTGGCTGAGGCCCAGGATGACACCGCTCTTGTTCCAGCCGGGGCCGATGATGGGGGCAATCAGGTTCCCCAGCGTGGTGATCGGGATGCCGATGGAGCCGTACGCGACCGGCGCGGTGTTCGCCAGCAACGCCAGGACCGCCGCATACAGGGGGTCGAAGCCGAGGCTCGCCATCATGGCCGCCGTGATCGCCACGGGGGCGCCGAAGCCGGCGATGCCTTCGATCAGAGCGCCGAACGCGAAAGCCACGATGAGCGCCTGCACCCGCCGATCCTCCGTCAGGCCGGCCAGGGAATGCCGGAAGGTGTCGAAGGCGCCGGCCTCAATCGTGATGTTGTGTAAGAAGATGGCATTCAGGACGATCCAGGAAATCGGCCAGAGGCCGAAGGCCAGGCCGAAGGTGGTGGCGCCCAAGGTGGGCTTGGCGGGCATGCCCCAGATCACGAAGGCGAGCACCATCGCCGACAGCAGAGCCACGATGGCCGACCAATGCGCGCGTTGACGGAGAACGCCAAGAAGGACGAAGAGGACTGCCAGAGGAATCGCCGCGACGATCGCCGAGAGATAGATGCTGCTCGCTACCGGGTCGTAGACCTGCTTGGTGGCAAGCAACGCCAGGGTTTCGACCACGCTCACACCTCCCTTCCTTGAGCCGGAGTCCGGCCCTCCCGCGATTCTAAGGCGTGGCTAGGCGCTCGCATAGACCCTGGCGGAGCGGCGACAATGCTGGCTATGGGAACGGTGCGGACGACCTCGGCGGCGGCCGTCAACCTGGCCGAGCTCGAAGCGCAGGCCTGCTCCGTGCTCTCCCAGGCCACCTACGACTATTTCGCGGGCGGGGCCGAGGACGAAGCGGCCCTGGAGGGCAACCGGGAGGCGTTCCGGAAGTGGCGATTTCGCTTTCACGTGCTGGCCGGCGCGCAGGGCCCCGACCTGTCAACGGACCTGTTGGGCCAGTCGGTGGCCATGCCGGTCCAGCTGGCGCCCACGGCCACCCAGCGTCTCGCCCACCCCGAGGGCGAACTGGCGGCCGCTCGGGCCGCCGCCGCCGCCGGGGTCGTCTACTGCCTCAGCACCCTGG
>DASPZT010000133.1:0-4799 GCA_035636135.1 Candidatus Limnocylindria bacterium
TGCCTAAGCCCAACAATATGGGCTAACCGAGCCGGAGGCGGGTGAGCACTCACCAACCCTCGCGCCATGCAGGCGCTAGCGGGGAACCGTGCCCCCGCCTCTAGCGAGGAGAGGAAGAGGACTGCTGAGGATGTCGTGCCAGCGAGCACCCCGTATTGAGGCGTCTGACCTTCTCCTGGTTCGGTCAATCACAGCGCAAGGAGGTGTCGAGTGATCTTCGTCGGCATTGACTGGTCGGAGGAGCAGCACGAGGTGGAGGTGATGGCGGCGTCGGGCCAACGGCTGCGCAGCCTGCGGATCGCCCACGGGGTGGCGGGCTTGGCCAAGCTGCAGGAGACGATTCTCGAGTTTGCCAGCGAGCCCAGTGAGGTGGTGGTGGGAGTGGAGGCCGACCACGGCCTGCTGGTGAACGCCCTGGCGGGCAGCGGCTACCAGGTGTATCCGATCAACCCCTTGACCGCGGCCCGTTATCGTGACCGGCATTCGCTGGCCGGCAACAAATCCGATCGGCGGGATGCGGTGATGCTGGCCAACGTGGTACGCACCGATCGCCACCTGCTCCGGCCCCTGGCCGGGGACAGCGAGGCGGCCCTGGAGATTCGGGCGCGCGCCCGAGCCCATCTGCGCGCCATCCGGCTGCGGAGCCAACTGCGCAACCAGCTGCGTAGCCTGCTGCTGGAGTTCTATCCGGCGGTGCTACCCCTGCTGGCCGCGGATGATATTCGGGACGCGCTGGCGGTGCTGGCAGTGGCGCCCACCCCGATGCGGGGGCGAGGCTTGTCGCTGAGCCAGCTGGAGTCCACCCTGCGCCGGCACGGCCGGCAGCGCAACGTGGCGGCCCGGGCGCAGGCCATTCAGGCCCAGCTGCGAGCGCCCCACCTGGATCTCCAGCGACCGCGCCTGATCGCCGCCCACGGCGACGAGGTCGCCTCGCTGACGCGGGTCCTGCTCCAGGTCCGCCAGGAGCTGGCCCAGCTGGAGGCGCAGATGGCCGCCGCTTTTAGAGGGCACCCGGACGCCCAGATCCTCCGCAGCTGTACAGGGCTGGCCGACATCCTCGGCGCCCGGGTGTTGGGAGAGTCGGGCGATGACCCGACTCGCTACGCCGATGCTACCGCACGCCGCAATTACAGTGGCAACCCCCCGGTGACCCGGGCCTCCGGCAAGAAGCGCGAGGTCACCCGTCGAGTGGCCCGCAACCGCCGGCTGGCGGACGCCACCTTCTGCTGGGCGGAATCGGCGGTCCGCCACTCGCCGGGCGCCGGCGAGCTCTATAGTCGGCTGCGCCGCCGCGGTCAAGCCCACAACCAGGCCATCCGGGTGATCGCCAACAAGTTGGTCGGCCAGCTGCACGCCTGCCTGCGTGACCGCACCCTCTACGACGAGCAGCGGGCCTGGCCGACCGAGCTTAGCCAACGCGCCGCTTGACTCTTAGCCACCTGGGATGTACCCCGCACGGGAAAGGGAGATTCACTTGTCACGCGGCGGGGGGCCATTTGTTGCCCGCCTGTTCCCCCGTCAGTGTCACCTTATAGGTATCGAGATACGGAGCAAGCTCGAGCGCGAAGGCGGCGAGGCGAACCACGCGATAGGGGGAAAACATGGCGGCTCCAAGAACTCTTCAACGACCAATTCTGTTCGGCATCTCTGGCCTGCTCGCGACGCTTTCGCTGGCCGCGACGCCGCTCCCGGCCGGGGCCACCGCCCCCTCGGTGACGATCGGAACGGTCCACGGAATCTTTTATGCCAATCCCTCCGATACCGGCGGCTTTGACCCGGCTCACCTCCCGGCGTTGCCTGCCTTCAGCCAGGACTTTCCGGTAATTGCCTTTGACTCGCCGCCCAGCCAACAGGTCTGCTCCAACAACACCGGGGTGAACACCGCCGCCCGGCCGTTCACCGACGTGGTCCCCAATCCAGATGGCACCTGCTCGCCGATCGTGGCTCAGGGCCCCGGCGGACAGGCCGGCGTCACTCCCCTGGCCTCATTTGAGGCCTCCTTCACCGCCGACCTGACGGTGGGAGCGGCCGGCCCGGTGACGTTCAACGTCCTCGCCGATGACGGCTGGGTGCTGGCGGCCGGGCCGTCGGCCTCGGGCTCGCAGCCAACCTTTTTCTCCGGCTCGCTGCAGTTTGCGCCTCCGACGGGTTTCGCCACTAAGTTTCCCGTGGTCGGTGCCTATAACACCTTATCGGCACCGACCCTTCGGCCGGTGACGGTGAATTTCCCCAGCGCCGGCGTCTACCCGATCGAGGTCGATTACAGCGAATGCTGCGCTGGGGAGCTGGTTCTCCTGCTGGGAACCGATCAAGCGCTGGGGCCGATCCCAGCCACCGGCGCTGCCCATGCCACGGTATTGACGTTTACAGGTCCCACCCAGCAAGACTTCAATGACGCCACCACGCTCACCGCCCAGCTGGCGGACGCCTCGACCAACCCGAGCACCCCGCTGGCCAACCAGAGCGTCAGCTTTACCCTCGGCACGCAGACCTGCTCGGGTCTCACGGATGGGGTCGGGAACGCCGCCTGCACCCTCGTCCCCAACCAGGCGGCTGGAACCGTCCCGCTGACCGCCACGTTCAGCCCGGCCGCCGGCAGCACATTCCGGGGCAGTAGCGCGGCCATCTCCTTCACCGTCACATTGGAGGAGGCCGTAGTCCAGTACACGGGTCCCACCCTGATCGCCAACGGTCGCGGGGTGACGCTCTCGGCCGTCATGAAGGAGGACGCGGTCACGCCCATCGTCGGGCGAACCATTACCCTGGCGCAAGGGACCGGTCTGGGCGCCCAGAGTTGCGCCGGCCTGACCGACGCCACCGGCCGCGCCAGCTGTGCGATCGCCGGCGTGAGTCAACCGCTCGGACCTGGGAGTGTTTTCGCCAGCTTCACAAGCGACGGCTTCTATTCGTCCGCTAGCGCTACCGGCACCACGCTGGTGTTCGAGTTCCTCACCAGCGGGTCCTTCGTGGTCGGTAACAAGGGCGCCGTTGCCGGCGCACCGGTCACGTTCTGGGGCGCCCAATGGGCAAACCTGAACCCCCTCAGCAACGGGCCGGCGCCAGCCAGTTTTAAAGGCTTCGCCGAAACGACGAGTGGCACGGACTGCGGAGCCAGCTGGTCGACCGACACCGGGAACAGCTCGAACGCGCCAGCCAGTGTGCCGTCCTACATGGCGGTGGTGGTCGCCAACCCGGTCAGCCAGTTCGGCTCGGCGATCTCCGGCGGCGCCCCCGCGATTGTGATCGTCCAGACGAATCCGGGCTATGCGCCCGACCCGGCATTCCCCGGTACCGGCACCATCGTCGCCGTGCTCTGTCCGTAGATTGATGGGAGGGAGTCCAGCGCGAGGACTCCCTCCACTCTTATCCTCTTTGAATCGCCCAGTTGTACCGAGCCGGGGTCATCGCCCGCTACGGGCGCTACCTGCCGGTCAGTGACGCGACGCCCGAGGTCAGCCTGGGGGAAGGGTGGACGCCACTCATCCGGTCCAGACGAATCGGCCCCAGCCTCGACCTGCCGCAGCTGTTTTTCAAGTACGAGGGTCTGAACCCGACCGGATCCTTCAAAGACCGCGGGATGGCGCTGGCCACCGCCAAGGCCATGGAGGCCGGGGCCCACACCCTGCTCTGTGCCTCGACCGGCAACACCAGCGCCTCGGCTGCCGCCTACGCGGCGCGGTATGGCTTGCGGGCGTTCGTGCTGCTCCCCGCCGGTGGCGTGGCCAAGGGAAAGCTAGCGCAGGCGATGGCATATGGGGCTCGGATCGTTGCCGTCCGCGGCGCCTTCGACGATGCGCTGAAGCTCGTGCGAGCGCTGGCCGACGTGCCCGGGGTGGCCATCGTCAACTCCATCAACCCGTTCCGCCTGGAGGGGCAGAAGACCGCCGGCTTTGAAGTCGTAGAGCAGCTCGGCGCGGTGCCCGACCGCGTCTTCCTGCCCGTCGGGAATGCCGGCAACATCACGGCCTACTGGCGGGCCTTCCGCGAGCTGCACGAGCGAGAAGGACTGCCCCTGCCCCGTATGCACGGCGCCCAGGCGGCGGGGGCGGCTCCGCTGGTGACCGGGAAGCCGGTGGCCCGGCCGCGCACTATCGCCTCGGCCATTCGCATCGGGAATCCGGCCTCCTGGGAGGGGGCGACTCGGGCCCGCGATGAGTCGCACGGCAGCCTGGAAGCCGTCACCGATACCGCCATTCTGGCGGCGCAGCGCCGGCTCGGCGGCGAGGAAGGGTTGCTGGTAGAGCCGGCCTCGGCCGCCCCGCTGGCGCTGCTGATCCGGATGGTCGACCAGGACCTGATCGCGCACCACGAGCGGATCGTGTGCATCCTGACCGGAAACGGCCTGAAAGACCCCACCACGCTGACCCGCGGACTGCGGTTGCCGGCGGCCGTGGAGCCCAGTGTGGGCCGGATCCGAAAGCTGATCAGCGGAGGGCGTCGGTAGGGCTAGTAGCCGATGGCGCCGTCGGTCAGCTCGCGCAGAATGTCGGCGTGACCGGCATGGCGCGCGGTTTCCTCGATCATGTGGATCAGGATCCAGCGCAGGCTGTGCGGCGCCGCCTCATGCGAAAGATCGTCCAGGGACGTGCGGGCCACGATGGCGCGGGACTTGGCGATCGCAGCCTGGTAGAGCTGGAGAATGCTCGCGACGGTATCGGTCGGCTCGATCACGAAATCGTTCTCCGTCTCCTCGATGACCTGGCCCGCGACGTCCGCCTGAAACCAGCCCCGCTCCACGAATGCCAGGTGCTTGGCCACCCCGAGCAGGGTGGTCGCCGACGGGACCAGATGGCGTGATG
>DASPZT010000134.1:0-7103 GCA_035636135.1 Candidatus Limnocylindria bacterium
TGACCGCCGGCATGGGCCAGATCCCCGCCCGCCAGGCGGCCCTGAAGGCTGGCTTGCCGACCAGCGTCCCCGCCCTGACCGTAAACAAGGTGTGCGCATCTTCACTCAAAGCCGTCAACCTGGCAGCGCTGCTCATCCGCGCCGGAGAGGCAACCGTCGTGGTGGCCGGTGGCATGGAGAGCATGAGTCGCGCCCCGTATCTGCTGGACCAGGCGCGCTTCGGCTACCGGATGGGCGACGCGACTCTGATCGACAGCATGGTCCACGACGGGCTGACCGACCCGGCCAACGGCTGCCACATGATCGTCGAGGCCTCGAACGTGGCGAAGGAGTTCGAGGTCTCTCGCGAGCGCCAGGACGAATATGCCCTGAGGAGCCAGCAACGCTATGCCGCCGCGCTCAAGGCTGGCAAGTTCGCGAATGAAGTGATCCCGGTGACGGTCGCCCAGCCGAAGGGCGCGACACTGACCATCACCGCCGACGAGCAACCACGGTCCGATACCACCCTGGAAGCCCTGGCCAGGCTCAAGCCGGCCATGCAACCGGATGGGACGGTGACGGCCGGGAATGCACCAAGCGTCAATGACGGCGCCTCGGCGGTGCTGCTGATGAGCCGAAAGGAAGCCGAAAAGCGCAAGCTGCCGGTGCTCGCCGAGTGGCTGGCCTACGGAGAATCGGCCGCCGACACGCCGTACCTGGCGACCGTGCCGGCCTCGGCGGTCCAGGCGGCGCTGCGCAAGCTCGGCCTGCGGGTCGCCGACATGGAACTGTTCGAGATCAACGAGGCCTTCTCTGCCGTAGCCTGCACGGCCATGGACCTGCTGGGGGTCGACGAGGATCGGGTCAACGTCGACGGCGGCGCCGTCGCCATCGGCCACCCCATCGGGGCCTCGGGGGCGCGCATCCTCATGCACCTGGTCTACGAGCTGCGCCGCCGGGGCGGCGGCTACGGGGCGGCCGGCATCTGTTCCGGCATGGCCCAGGGAGAAGCGACCATCGTGCGCGTCGACGGTCGCGCCGCGTGAACCTGACGCTGAGTCCCGAGCACGAGGAGATCCGCCGGCTGGTGCGCAACTTCGCGGAGCGTGAGATCAAGCCCCGCGCCGCGGAGATCGACCAACGCAGGGAATTCCCCAGAGACCTGGTCGACCGCGCCGCCGAACTGGGCTTGATGGGGATCCTGATCCCCGAGGCCTACGGCGGGGCCGGGCTCGATCATCTGGCCTTCGCCATTTTCATCGAGGAGGTGGCCAGGCAGTGCGCCAGCACGGCGATCATCCTCGACGTGCATGCGTCGGTGGGCAGCGAGCCCATCACGCTCTTCGGCAGTGAGGCGCAGAAGCGACGCTGGCTTCCGGGCATGGCAGCCGGCAAGCTGCTGGGGGCGTTCGCTCTGACCGAACCCGAGGCCGGGTCAGACGCCGCCCACCTGCAGACCTCGGCCCGCCGCCGAAATGGTGGGTACGTCCTCAACGGCACCAAGATCTTCATCACCAACGCCGGGCAGGCCGGTCTGTACGTCGCCATGGCCGCCACCGAGCCCGGTCGTGGCGCCGCCGGCATCACCGCCTTTGTGGTCGGCGGCGACAACCCCGGCCTCAAGGTCGGTCCGCCCTTTACCAAGATGGGCCTCAACGGGTCGCCGATCGCGGAGATCGTGCTGCAGGATTGCCAGGTCGGCGAGGACGACCGGCTGGGGGCGGAAGGCGATGGCTTCCGGATCGCGATGCGGGCTCTCGACACCGGCCGGATAGGGATCAGCGCCCAGGCGGTGGGCCTGGCCCAGGGCGCCCTCGACGACGCGGTGGCCTACGCCAAGGAGCGGCGCCAGTTCGGCCGGCCGATCGCCGAGCAGCAGGCCATCCAGTTCAAGCTGGCCGACATCCAGACCGGTGTGTCGGCCGCGCGCTGGCTGACCTGGAAGGCGGCCGCCCGCTGCGACGCTGGACAGCCGTTCACCCGGGACGCGTCCATGGCCAAGCTCTTCGCCACCGACATGGCCATGAGCGCGACCCTGGAGGCGCTCCAGGTCTTTGGGGGCTACGGGTACTTGGAGGAGTTCCCCATGGCGCGCCGGGTTCGGGATGCCAAGGCTTGCCAGATCTACGAGGGCACCAACCAGATCCAGCGGATCGTGATCGCGCGAGAGCTGGCGGCGGCTGGATGAACTTCGAGCTGAGCGACGAGCAACGCGCCATCCAGCAGCTGGTGCACGACCTGTGCATCGAGTCCGTCGAGCCGCGCGCCGCGGAGATTGACGCTAAGGGAGAGTTTCCCTGGGATATCAAAGACCTGTTCGCCCGGCACGACATCCTGGGCATCCCTTTCCCGCCTGAGTACGGCGGGGTCAGCGGCAGCGCGCTCGCGGTGGTGCTGGCCATAGAAGAGATCAGCAAGGTGTGCGCCAACTCCTCCCTGATCCTGTCGGTGCAATCGCTGGGCAGCCTGCCCATCCTGCTGGGCGGCACGGACGAGCAGAAGCGCCGGTTCCTGCCGCCACTCGCCAGCGGCGAGCAGCTGGCTGCCTACGCCCTCACCGAGCCGGGCTCCGGGTCCGATGCCGGCGGGATGCGGACCGGCGCCGTTCGGCACGGCGACACCTATGTCCTCAACGGGTCCAAGACCTTCATCACTGGCGGCAGCGTGGCGGACACCATTGTCGTCTTCGCCCGGACCGATCGGGATGGCCAGGGGGAGGCCCGCGACATCTCGGCCTTCTTGGTGGAGAAGAGCATGCCCGGCTTTCGGGTGGGGAAGCTGGAGAAGAAGCTCGGCATCCGCGGCTCCCCCACGGCCCAGCTCTTCTTCGAAGACGTGGCGATCCCGGCCGCCAACCTGCTGGGGCCGGAGGGTGAGGGCTTCAAGCTGGCCATGCGCGTGTTGGACCATTCGCGACCGGGGATCGCCGCCCAGGCCCTCGGCATCGCGGAGGGCGCCTTCGCGGTGGCCCGCCGCTATGCAGCAGAGCGCAAGCAATTCGGGAAGCCGATCAACGAGTTCCAGGGCCTCCAGTTCATGCTGGCGGACATGGCCACCGCCATCGAGGCGGCCCGGATGCTCACCTACGCCGCCGGCGACGCCCTCGACCGGCGGCTGAAGACCATCACCATCACGTCTTCGATGGCCAAGGTCTTTGCTTCCGACGTGGCGATGCGGGTGACCACCGATGCGGTCCAGGTGCTGGGCGGCTATGGGTACTTGCGGGATTTCCCGGTGGAGCGGATGATGCGCGATGCCAAGATCACGCAGATTTATGAGGGGACCAACGAGATCCAGCGGCTCGTGATCGCGCGAGAACTCTTGAAGGAGGCGGGATGACCCAGCTCTTTGTGGCCGGTGCGGGATTGATGGGCGCCGGAATCGCGCAGACGGCGATCGTCAACGGCGTTGACGTGACCCTGCGAGAGGTCGACGAGGCGCTAGTCAACCGGGGGGTCGACAATATCCGCAAGCGCCTGGACAGCCAGGCGGCCAAAGGCCGGATGGACGCCGCGGCCCGGGACGCCGCCCTGGCGCGGCTGCACCCCACCACCTCGCTGGAAGCGGCCGGCCGGGCCGACTTCGTGATCGAGGCTATCACCGAGAATGTCGATCTGAAGCGCGAGCTGTTCAAGCGCCTGGACAGCATCTGCCGGCCGGAGACCATCCTGGCCAGCAACACGTCCTCGATTCCCATCACCCGGCTCGCCGCCGCTACCCGGCGACCCGACAGGGTGATCGGCATGCATTTCTTCAGCCCGGTCCCGGTGATGGAACTGCTGGAGATCATTCGCGGTCGGGAAACCTCCGATGCGACACTGACCGCCGCCCTGGAGCTCGGACGCAAGCTCCAGAAGAAGCCGATCACCTCGCTTGACTACCCAGGGTTCATCGTCAATCGGATGCTGGTGCCGTTCGTGAATGAGGCCATCTGGGCGTTGATGCAGGGAATCGGCAGCCGGGAAGACATCGATACCGGGGCGCGGCTGGGCCTGCGCCATCCCATGGGGCCCTTGGAGCTGGGCGATTTCGTAGGTCTCGATGTCCACCTCTACATCTGCGATGTCCTGTACGAGGGACTGAACGACCCCAAGTTTGCCGCGCCGCCCCTCTTGCGGCAGATGGTCGAGGCCGGCCACTTGGGGCGGAAATCGGGCCGCGGATTCTACCGGTACGGCTCCGACGGAACTCGCGTCCCGGACTAAAGACCTTTCTCGATCTGACGAGACCCCCTCCCCCACCCTCCCCGCAAGGGGGAGGGAGAATAAACCCGCGCGCAAGATACGAGTTCATTGGGTGGATTCGGACCATAGGCTCCACATATGCTGGGGGGCATGAGTCGCCTTCGGCTCTGGGTGAGAACGATACTGGCCTACGTCCTGTCCGCCATCGCGGTCGTGGTGCTGACCGGTGTCCTGGTGCTTCTCGGCAGCGCGGTGGGGGTCCAGGTCTATGCGCTGGTGTACGTGCTGCTGGTCGGCCTGCTGGCCTGGCGCTACGGTCGTGGTCCGGCCCTGCTCGCGGCGATCCTGGCGGTCGTCCTCGCGGGACTCGCCTTCGTCTCGCCGCCCTTCAATCTCGGCAACGCCCGGGATGTTGTCCAGCTGGTGCTGCTCCTGGTTGCCTCGCTGGCCGTCATCCAGGTAATCCACCTGGAGCGCGCGAGCCGCACCGTGCTCGAGGCTCGCGAGGCCTCGCTTGGCACCCGGCTGCGGCTGCTGGAGGAGGTGTCCCGTCGCATCGTCCAGAACCTGAACGCCGACGAGATCGTGCGCACCGTGGCCGAGCAAACCCCGCGCGTCATCGACTACAGCCACTTTCGGTTCTATCGGTATGACGAGGTGGCCGATCAGCTGGTGCTGGCCAAGACGGTCGCCCGCAGCGCGCCCTACAACAAGTTCAACTGGGAAAACCTGGCCATCCCGATGGGGACCGGGATTACGGGGATCGCGGCCAAAACCCGCACCCCGATCCTGGTCCCGGACGCGAACCGTGATCCCCGCATGTTCTATCCGCCTGGCGCGGAGCGCCTGGTGGAAAGCGTGATGGCGGTGCCCATCGTGGCTGGCGAGCGTCTGTATGGCGTCCTGTCACTGGCCCGCTTGGGCGCTGGATCCCTAACCGCGGAGGACCGGTCGCTGGTGGAGACCATCAGCGCCCAGACCGCGCTGGCGCTGGCCAACGCTGAGCAATACACGGCAGCCGAGGACACCATCGCCGCGCTCTCCGCCATCGAAGCCCTGGAGACGCCCGCCGGTGACGGCGCCGGCCGAGATCTCCATCAGCGCATTGTCACCACCCTGATCGGCCTGGCCCGGGCCGACGCGGGCGGTCTCCGGTTGCACGATGGACGGGATCATCGATACCACATGGTTGGAGCCGGGCCGGCCGCATCGGGCGTGGAGCCGCCTCGCGATGAGCCCCTCGACGAGAGTGAGGCGCGCTGGCTGTCAGAGAGCCGGGCCCCCTATCACGTCCTCAACCCGCAGACCGACCCACGGCTGCCGCGCTGGGCTCGCGAAGGAGCCGTGGCGGCCGGCGTACAGACCAGCGTGTTCCTGCCGCTGCGGTCGCAGAACGACCTCTTGGGCTGGGTCGTGCTGCACTGGAAACGCCAGGTGCGCCCGGAGCCGGAGGCCCTCCGACGACTGAAGCTGGTCGCGGCCCAGGCCGCCATCACCATGCAGAGCCAGCAGACCATCCAGGAAGAGCGGTCTCGTGCCGGCGCGCTGGCCCAGCTGGAGCGCATGCGCCGCGAGTTCATGCATATCGCCTCCCACGAGCTGCGCACTCCGCTGTCGGTCATTCGCGGCTATGCCTCGCTCCTCAACGATGGCTCGCTGGGGCCGGTCACGACCCAGGCGGAACGAGCGCTCGGCATCCTCAGCGAGAAAGCGACCGAGATGGGCGCCCAGGTGGAACGCATGCTGTTTCTGGCCCGCCTGGAAGACAGCCAAGCGAGCTACGCCATCGACGAACTCGACCTGGTCGCTCTGGTCGAGGATGGTATCGCTCGCGTCCGGCCACAGGTCGAGCTGCGCGCCGGCACCATCGAGGCAGCCCTACCGGCCGGTCGGGTGCCGATCCGGGGCGACGCGGAGCGGCTGGGGATGGCGCTGGACAACCTGCTGGAGAACGCGGCCAAGTTCAGCATCGATCCGCCGCACATCGAGGTGCGGCTCACGACATCCGATGGAGATGCCGAGATCGTGGTCCAGGACAACGGCATTGGGATCCCGGAGCAGGCCATCCCGCACCTGTTCGAGAAGTTCTACCGGGTCGACGACCCGCAGCTACGCGTCGGCGGCACCGGCATCGGGCTGTACCTGGTGCGCCAGGTCATCGACGCCCACCGCGGCCGGATCTCGGTGGAGAGCCAGCCCAACCGGGGCACGGCCTTTCGCATCACGCTGCCGCTCCCCGGCCGGAGTCAAACGACGGGTGGCGAGCTCAGGTCGGAGGAAGTTAACCAGCAGGGTGCGCGCCCTGCCTCAACAAGCGAAGCGGCACACTAAAGCGCGCGAATTTGACGAACTATTCGCTGGCGGAGAGGCTCTCCTCCAGGATATCGAGGCCGCGTCGCAGCTCGTCGTCACTGATGGTGAGCGGGGGCAGCAGCCGGATCACGTTGTCGTAGAGACCGGCCTTCAGGATGGCCAGGCCGCGATCATGGCAGCGATGCAGGATGGTGGTGGTCAATTGCGCGTCGGGCTCGCGGCTGGCGCGGTCCTTCACCAGCTCCATTGCCACCATGGCGCCCAGGCCGCGCACCTCGCCGATGGCAGGGACGCGCTCCGCCCAGCTGCGCATCCGCTCGATGGCCATGCCCCCGATCGTTTCCGCCCGCTCGGGCAACTTCGCTTGCAGGAGAACGTCGATGATCGCCAGCGCGCCCGCGCAGGCCACCGGGTTGCCGCCGAAGGTTCCGCCCAGGCCGCCCGGCGCCGTCGCGTCCATCAACTCAGCGCGGCCCACCACCGCGGCCAGCGGCAGTCCGCCCCCGAGCGTCTTGGCCACCACCACCAGGTCGGGCTCGATCCCGCTGTGCTCGATCGCGAACATGCGGCCCGTGCGACCGAAGCCGGACTGGACCTCGTCCACGATCAAAGGCACGTTCGTCTCGC